>NZ_JBFAET010000009.1:0-118873 GCF_040642095.1 Streptomyces sp. NPDC020362 | reverse complement strand
GGGGGGGGCGGCCCCCCCCCGCGGGGGGGCGCCCACACCGCCCCGCCCCCCCCCCGCCCCTGCCGGGGCGCTTTCCCTCACCGGGTACTACCAGGCGAAGGCCTCCGGGGAGGGGCCCGGGCCCGGGAAGATCTCGTCGAGGCCCGTCAGCAGCTCTTCGCCCAGCTCCAGATCGACCGCCCGCAGTGCGGACTGAAGCTGCCCGGCCGTGCGCGGGCCGACGATCGGGCCGGTCACGCCGGGTCGGGTGAGCAGCCAGGCCAGGGCGGCCTCACCGGGCTCCACGCCGTGCTTGTCGAGCAGGTCCTCGTACGCCTGGATCTGCGCGCGGGCGGTGGGGTCGGCGAGGGTGTCGGCGGCCCGGCCGGAGGCACGACGCCCGCCCTGCACCTCCTTCTTGATCACGCCGCCGAGCAGGCCTCCGTGCAGCGGCGACCACGGGATGACCCCGAGGCCGTAGTCCTGCGCGGCCGGGATGACCTCCATCTCGGCACGGCGCTCGGCGAGGTTGTACAGGCACTGCTCGCTGACCAGCCCGATGGTGCCGTCACGGCGGGCGGCGATCTCATTGGCCTGGGCGATCTTGTAACCCGGGAAGTTGGAGGAGCCGACGTACAGGATCTTCCCCTGCTGGATCAGTACGTCGACGGCCTGCCAGATCTCCTCGAAGGGAGTGTTCCGGTCGATGTGGTGGAACTGGTACAGGTCGATGTAGTCGGTCTGCAGCCGCTTCAGGCTGGCGTCCACGGCCCGCCGGATGTTGAGCGCGGAGAGCTTGTCGTGGTTGGGCCAGGGGTCGCCCTCGGCAGCCATGTTGCCGTACACCTTGGTGGCGAGGACGACCTTGTCCCGCCGGTCGCCGCCCTTGGCGAACCAGTTGCCGATGATCGATTCCGTACGGCCCTTGTTCTCGCCCCAGCCGTACACGTTGGCGGTGTCGAAGAAGTTGATGCCCGCGTCCAGCGCCGCGTCCATGATCGCGTGACTGTCGGCCTCGTCGGTCTGCGGGCCGAAGTTCATGGTGCCGAGGACGAGTCGGCTGACCTTGAGTCCCGTGCGTCCTAGCTGCGTGTACTTCATGGTCCACCAGCCAACGGCTTGGAGTGCGCTCTATGCAAGCAACTCAGTCGCGGGGGAAGTCGCCGGTCGCGAGGATGAGGTCGACCTTTGTGCCGGTCAGGTCGATGTCGGTGCCGAAGTCCACCTGCGTCCGGTTCTCGTAGTCGCCGTCCTTGGGGTCGGTGTAGACGTAGCAGCGGCCCTGGTAGGGATCGGCGATGACATAGACGGGGACCTCGGCCTCGGCGTAGGCGATCTTCTTCGGGCCGTAGTCGTTCTGGGCCGTCCCCTGGGAGATGACCTCGGCGACGAATTCGACGTCCTGGTAGCGCCAGTGGCCTTTGTCGTCCTTCTTCGCCGAGTCGCTGAGCTTGGCGACGTCGGGACAGAAGCCGTTCTCATGGCCCGGGAAGTCGATGCGGACGTCCGAGAACACCTTGTCCATCCCGAACTTGGCCGCGACAGCCCCCGCGATCCGGAAGATGATGCTCCAGTGAGTGCCCCGCTGCGGCGTCATATGGACGTTGCCCCCGACGATCTCGACCCTGAATCCTTCGGGGACGGGCATCCGCTCAAGGCGCTCGAACCACTCGTCCAAACGTGCGGTGTTGGCGTCGGCGTCGGCCATCTCGATCCTGTCTTCGAGGACGGTCATCGTGGCGCTCCTCCCCGGCTGCCCCACGGAAGAGTGCAGCCGCGCAGTACAACGATACGCACAGTGACCGGGAGACGCCGGGATCAAGTCAACTTGTTCCAGCCGCGTACGGTTGTCCGACCCCCCACGCCTCGTACATCGCCCCCGCGAACGCCCCCGCGATCCGGTGCTCCCCGCTCATGTTGGGATGCGTCCCGTCGTAGGTGTCGGCGTCGATGTCGTACGACTCCGGCGGCGATGCGAGCAGGATCGGCGAGCGCGGCTCGTCCAGGTCGGCCACCGCCTTCGCGAGCAGGACGTTGAACCGGTCCACCTGCTCGGCGAAGGGTGCGTCCGCGTGGGCGCGGATGTTCGGGATCACGGGGAGCAGGACCATGCGGATGCGCGGCGACGCTTCCCGGGCGGCCGCGACGAAGGCCCGTACGTTCTCCGCCGTCTGCTCGGCGTTGGTGTAGAAGCCCAGGTCGATCAGGCCGAGGGAGACGAGCAGGACGCCGGGCCGGTGCTTCCGTACCGCCTCGCCGATCAGCGGCGCCATGTGCATCCAGCCCTCGCCCCAGCCGGCCAGGTGCGACCGGGGGAACTCCGGTTCGGCATACGCGTACGACGTGGGCGCCTCGGCCGCCTTGTCGTACAGCTCCTCGCGCGGGCCGACGAAGGTGAACGGGCCGGCGTACGCCTCGCACAGATGCCGCCACAGCCGGTAACGCCACGTGTGTTCGCCCGCGCTCCCGATCGTCATGGAGTCACCTACGGGCATGAACCTGAGCATCCGCTCATGATGGACGATCACGCGCGCGTGTGGGGTGTGAGGCCCGCCACGCTCCGTGAACCACCGCAAGCAATGGCACGCTTGATGCATGCGTCGACCGTTCGCCCTGCTCGCCGGGGTCCTGCTCGCGGGTGCCTGCGCGCTGCCCGCCTCCGCCGCCGACAGCGGCAGTACCGGTGACCAGGGGTTCACCATCAAGGACCCGAGGATCACCGAGTCCAGCGGGCTGGCCGCCTCCACGCTGCACCCCGGCATCTACTGGACGCACAACGACAGCGACGACGGGCCGTACATCTACGCCGTGGACAGCAGGACGGGCAGGACGGTCGCCACGCTGACGCTGAGCGGGATCGGCTCCCCGCGCGACGTCGAGGCCATCTCCATCGGGCCGGACCACCAGATCTACGTCGGAGACATCGGCGACAACCTCGGCGGCAAGTGGCCGTACGTGTGGATCTACCGGCTGCCCGAACCGAAGGTGCTCAAGGACCAGACGGTCAGGGCCACCCAGTACGTCGTGAAGTACTCCGACGGGCCGCGGAACGCCGAGTCGCTCCTCGTCCATCCCCGGACCGGGCGCGTGTACATCATCGACAAGAACGAGGACGGCGGGCATCTGTACGAGGGGCCCGCGACCCTGTCCGCCTCCGGCGCGAACATCTTCAAGCCCGTCGCCACCGTCGACCTCTGGGCCACCGACGCAGCCTTCTCGCCGAACGGCCGGCAGCTCGCCGTGCGGGGGTACTTCGGCGGCATCTACTACGACTGGAACGGCGGGAGCATCAAGCGCAGGGGGCGGCTCGACGTGCCTCTGCAGGGGCAGGGGGAGTCCGTCTCGTACTCGCCCGACGGCACCAAGCTCATGTACGGCAGCGAGGGGGCCGGCAGTTCGGTCGAGGCCAAGGACGCGCCGGACGGGGCCTCGACGGGCAAGGCGCCCTCGGGCGGCGGCAGTTCCGCTTCCGGGGCGGGCAACGGCGCCACGGTCAGCGGGAGTTTCACGGTCGGCGCGGTCGTCGTCGCCGTCGGGGCCGCGGCTCTCCTCGGACTGCGGCGAATGCGGCGACGGGGCTGAACGCCTCGCCGCAGAGCTCAATGAACAAGAGGGCGCCCGGAGTCGGCACCGGGCGCCCTCGTGCTCGTACCTGAAACGTCCGAGAGGTCAGAGCTTCTCGATGACGTAGTCGATGCACTTGGTCAGGGCCTCGACGTCCGCCGGGTCGATCGCCGGGAACATGGCGACACGGAGCTGGTTGCGGCCGAGCTTGCGGTAGGGCTCGGTGTCCACGACGCCGTTGGCGCGGAGGACCTTGGCGACGGCAGCGGCGTCGATCTCGTCGGAGAAGTCGATGGTGCCGATGACCTGGGAGCGCTTGGCCGGGTCCGTGACGAACGGGGTGGCGTACTTGGACTCGTCCGCCCAGGTGTACAGGCGGGTCGAGGAGTCCTTGGTGCGGCCGGTGGAGAAGGTCAGGCCGCCCTGGCCGTTGAGCCACTCCAGCTGCTGGTTCAGCAGGAAGAGGGTGGCGAGGGCCGGGGTGTTGTACGTCTGGTTCTTGCGGGAGTTGTCGATCGCCGTGGGGAGGCTGAAGAACTCCGGGACGTGGCGGCCGGATGCGTGGATGCGTTCGGCGCGCTCGACGGCGGCGGGGGAGAAGACGGCGATCCACAGGCCGCCGTCGGCGGCGAAGGACTTCTGCGGGGCGAAGTAGTAGACGTCGGTCTCGGCGACGTCGACCGGGAGGCCGCCCGCGCCGGAGGTGGCGTCCACGAGGACCAGCGCGCCCTCGTCGGCGCCGGCCACGCGCTTGACCGGCATGGCGACACCGGTGGAGGTCTCGTTGTGGGTGAGGGCGTAGACGTCGACGCCGGCCTCGGCCCGTGCGTCGGGGTGGGTGCCCGGGTCCGAGGAGATGACGGTCGGTTCGGCCAGCCAGGGAGCGAGCTTGGCGGCCTTGGCGAACTTCGAGGAGAACTCGCCGAAGGTGAGGTGCTGGGACTTGTTCTCGATCAGTCCGGCGGTGGCGATGTCCCAGAAGGCGGTCGAGCCACCGTTGCCGAGGACGACCTCGTAGCCCTCGGGGAGGGAGAACAGGGAGCTGATGCCTTCGCGGACCTGGCCCACCAGGTTCTTGACGGGGGCCTGGCGGTGGGAGGTGCCGAGCAGGGAGCTTCCGGTGGCGGCGAGCGCGTCGAGCGCCTGGGTGCGCACCTTGGAGGGGCCTGCGCCGAAGCGTCCGTCGGCGGGCTTGATGTCAGCGGGAATCTGGATGTCGGCCACGAGTCGGAGAGTATCCGCTAGACGAAACGGGACGGAACCATGTCCGTCCGATGAGACGAGATCGCCGAGCCCTGGACCATGTGAGGTTGTACGACAACATGTGCGGGGCTGTGGAAAACTCACGGTGACTGTGCGTGAGCGGATGCATCCTGGACGCATGACGGATCTCTCGGGCCTCGAGGCGGAGCTGCGCGGGGTCGTCCGGGGTGAGGTCGGCTTCGATGTCACCGCCCGGGCGCTCGTGACCATGGACGCGTCCAACTACCGGCGTGTCCCGGCGGGGGTGGTGGCCCCGCGGGACGCGGACGACGTGGCGGCGGTGCTGGAGGTGTGCCGCGCACGCGGGGTGCCGGTGGTGGCGCGCGGCGGGGGCACGTCGATCGCGGGACAGGCGACCGGCACGGGCGTGGTGCTGGACTTCACCAGGCACATGAACGGGCTGCCGGAGCTGGACCCGGGCACCCGCACGGCCGTCGTCCAGCCGGGGCTCGTCCTCGACCGCCTCCAGGAGGCCGCCGCGCCGCACGGTCTGCGCTTCGGCCCCGACCCGTCCACCCACAGCCGGTGCACGCTCGGCGGAATGATCGGCAACAACTCGTGCGGCTCGCACTCGGTCGCCTGGGGGACCACGGCGGACAGCGTCCGCGAGCTGTCCGTCATCACCGCGCGCGGGCAGCGGCTGCGGCTCGGGACGGAGTGGGCCGGCGCCCCGGACGGGCTGCGCGCCCTGGTGGAGGGCGACCTGGCCCGTCTGCGCACCGGCTTCCCCGACCTGCCCCGCCGCATCTCCGGATACGCCCTCGACGCCCTGCTGCCCGAGAAGGGCGCCGATGTCGCCCGCTCCTTCTGCGGCTCGGAAGGCACCCTCGGGATCCTGACCGAGGCGGTCGTGGGGCTGGTGGAGGCGCCACGCGCGCGTGCCCTCGCGGTACTGGCGTACGGCGACGAGAGCGGCGCCGCCGAAGCCGCCGCCGGACTCCTGCCGCTCGGCCCGCTGACGGTGGAGGGCATGGCGGCCGACCTGGTGCGCTCGCCGGCCGGGCTGCCGAACGGCGGTGCCTGGCTGTTCGTGGAGACCGGCGGACAGACGGCGGCCGAGGCACGCGCGCGTGCGGAGGCGATCGTCCGCGCGGCCGACGTCGTCGACTCCCTCGTGGTGACGGACGCGGCGGCCCAGCGGGCCCTGTGGCGCACCCGCGAGGACGCGAGCGGTACGGCGACCCGCATGCCCGACGGCACCGAAGCCTGGCCCGGGTGGGAGGACTGCGCGGTGCCGCCCGCCCGGCTCGGCCCGTATCTGCGCGACTTCCGCGCCCTGCTCGCCGCCCACGGCCTGCGCGGCACTCCGTACGGCCACTTCGGAGACGGCTGCATCCACGTCCGCATCGACTTCGACCTGCTCACCGAGGCGGGCATCAGCCGCTTCCGGCGCTTCTCCGAGGAACTGGCCGACCTGGTCGTCGCCCACGGCGGCTCGCTGTCGGGGGAGCACGGCGACGGCCAGGCCCGCGCGGAGCTGCTGCCGCGTATGTACGGCGACGAGACGGTGCGGCTCTTCGAGCGTGCCAAGGCGCTCTGGGACCCCGACGACCTGCTCAACCCCGGCATGCTGGTCCGCCCGGCCCCGCTCGACGCCGATCTGCGCTTCTCCGTCCTGCCCCGCCGCCCGGTGGACGTGGCCTTCGGCTATCCGGCCGACGGCGGCGACTTCCGCGCGGCCGTCCGCCGCTGCGTCGGCGTCGCCAAGTGCCGTACGAGCACGGCGGCCGGGCCCGCCGTGATGTGTCCCTCCTTCCGGGCGACCGGCGAGGAGGAGCACTCCACGCGCGGGCGGGCCCGGCTGTTGCACGAGATGCTGGCCGGCGAGCTGGTCACCGACGGCTGGCGCTCGACGGAGGTCCGGGACGCGCTGGACCTGTGCCTGTCCTGCAAAGGCTGCCGCTCGGACTGCCCGGTCGGCGTCGACATGGCCACCTACAAGGCCGAGTTCCTGCACCACCACTACGCGGGCCGGCGCCGCCCGGCCGCCCACTACGCGATGGGGTGGCTGCCGGTATGGCTGCGCTGGGTGGCACGGACGCGTACCGCCCCGCTCCTCAACGGGCTCGCGGCCGTGGGGCTGTTCGCGCGGGCGGGGAAGCGGCTGGGCGGGATCGCGCCGCAGCGGGAGATCCCCCGGGTGGCGCCGGAGACGTTCAGCCGCTGGTGGCGACGGCGGCAGCGGCGCACCACGGGAGAGCTGCTCGTCCTGTGGCCCGACACCTTCACCGAGCACCTCTCGCCCTCGGTCGGACAGGCGGCCGTACGGGTGCTGGAGGACGCCGGACTCAGGGTGGAGCTGCCGCCGTCCCGGCCGTTCGGTGGCCAGGTCTGCTGCGGCCTGACCTACGTCTCCACCGGCCAGCTCGACCGGGCCCGTGCGGTTCTGCGCCGCACACTGGATCTGATGGAGCCGGTACTGCGCAGAGGCGCTCCGGTCGTCGTCCTGGAGCCGAGCTGTGCGGCGGCCCTCCGTGGCGACCTTCCGGAGCTGCTGCACGACGACCCGCGCGCGGCCCGGCTGGCCTCGGCGGTCCTCACCTTCGCCGAGGCACTCGAGCAGCACGCGCCCGGCTGGACCCCGCCCGCCGTGGACCGCCCGGTCGCCGGGCAGACCCACTGCCACCAGCACGCGGTCCTCGGCGACAGCGCCGATCGCGCCCTGCGCGCCGCCGCCGGCCTGACCGGCGAGCTGAGCGGCGGCTGCTGCGGCCTCGCGGGCAACTTCGGCTTCGAACAGGGGCACTTCGAGGTGTCGAAGTCCTGCGCGCAGGAGCAGCTCCTGCCGTCGGTACGGGCTGCGTCCGAGGGCACGGTGGTCCTGGCGGACGGCTTCTCGTGCAGGACCCAGCTGGAGCAGCTGGCCGGGGTGCGGGGGCGGCATCTGGCTCAGGTGCTGGCGGAGGCGCTGGAGACACCGGGAAGGGGGACGGGGGCCGGGAAGTGAGCGAGGAATACGACCGGTTGGCGGTCCTTTCGGACAACCGTGGGTGCGCACCGCCGCGTGCGCCTGTCCCGGTCACCGTGTCCACCTGTCCGGAGGCCGCCGCGTGGGCCTGCAGGCCATTACCGGCCGGGCCGTCTGCCGCCTCGCCTCCCGTGTGACGGAAACGCAGGTGCCGGCGGCGTTCGTCCCGAGGAGCGGGAGGGGCCCACCTTTTTAGAGTGAGGGGATCAGCGACCTCGAAGGAGTCCCGCGCATGACCTTCACACTGCGTCCCATCAGCCGTGCCGAGCATCTGGCCTTCGTGGCCTCGCTGCCCTCGGCCAGCCACATGCAGCTGCCGTCGTGGGGCGATGTGAAGCCCGACTGGCAGGCGGAGAGCCTGGGCTGGTTCGACGGGACGGGGCGGCTGGCCGGTGTCGGGCTGGTACTGCTGCGGCCGTTGCCGAAGGTGAAGCGCTATCTGGCGTATCTGCCCGAAGGGCCCGTCATCGACTGGCACACGCCGGACCTGGAGCGCTGGCTGGAGCCGATGCTTGCGTATCTGAAGCGCCGGGGTGCCTTCTCGGTGAAGATGGGGCCGCCCGTCGTGGCCCGGCGGTGGAGTCCCGCGGCGGTCAAGGCCGCGATCGCCGACCCGGGCGCGCACCGGCTGGGGGACGTGGAGGCGACGTCGTACGAGCCGGGTGCCGGGCAACTCGCCGAGCGGCTGCGCAGCCTGGGCTGGCGGCAGGCCGAGCCGGGCGGCGAGGAGGGCTTCGCCGCCGGTCAGCCCCGGTACGTGTGTCAGATTCCGTTCGCCGGACGATCGTTGGAGGACATCCACCAAGGGCTCAACCAGCAGTGGCGGCGCAACATCAAGAAGGCCCACAGGGCGGGCGTGAAGGTCGTACGCGGGGGCTACGAGGACCTGCCGGCCTTCTACGGCCTGTATGCCGAGACCGCCGAGCGCGACCGGTTCATCCCGCGCCCGCTGCCGTACTTCCAGCGCATGTGGACGGCACTGGCGGCCGAACACCCCGACCGGATGCGCCTGTACCTCGCCCACCACGAGGGTGACGTCCTCGCCGCCGCCACCATGCTGGTCGTAGGCGGCCACGTGTGGTACTCCTACGGCGCCTCCACCGGCCGAAAGCGCGAGGTCCAGCCCAACAACGCCATGCAGTGGCGGATGATGGCCGACGCCCATGAACTCGGCGCCCATGTCTACGACTTCCGGGGCATCACCGACACCCTGGAGGAGTCCAACCATCTGCTCGGGCTGCTCCGCTTCAAGGTGGGCGCGGGCGGCGAGGCCGTGGAGTACCTGGGCGAGTGGGACTTCCCGCTGAACCGGCTGCTGCACAAGGCGCTCGACGTCTACATGGCCCGCCGCTGAGCACGCTCACGTAATTCCCAGGTATTCCAAGGGCAGTCACAGAGCACCTGTGTAGCTTCCTCGGTGTCGGGAGCCGGACACGGAATTCCCGGACCGAAGAACTACGAGAAAACAGGAGTAGGAATGAGCTTCAAGAAGCTTGCCCCGCTGCCCCCCAAGCCCAAGTCGAAGCAGCTTCCTCCGCCGCCGAAGCCGAAGCCGAGGAAGCACGCGCCGAAGCCGCTGCCCAAGCCGCTGCCCGGCCAGGGCCACTGATCCAGGGCTGAGGGGAAAGGGGCCGACGGTGCACCGTCGGCCCCTTTGCATGTTCGCCCAGGAAGTTCAGGAAGCTGATCCGGGAGGGATCCGAAAGCTGATCCGGAAGGCATCCGGACGGGGTTCGGAGGGGATTCTGAAGGGAATTCGTGATGGATGACGAGGACGGCGCACTCGCGTACGACACTCCTGGCATTTCGGCCCGCACCGCGTTCCGCCGTTTCTGGCCGCTGACCAGAGGACTGCGTCGCCTGCTGCTCCTCGTCTGGGTGTGCACGGTGATCGCCGCGCTCGCCGAGACCGAGGCCATCCTGCTCTTCGGCGACCTGACCGACCACGCCCTGCAGCAGGGTTCGCTCGGCGCGTTCTGGGCTCCGGCCGTCAAGTGGCTGGGCATCGCCGTGGTCGGCGCACTGGTCGCGTACGCGGGCAACTCCCTGGCCGCGTGGGTGACCGAGCGGTTCGTGATGCGGCTGCGCGAGCACGTCTTCGACCACGTCCAGCAGCTGCCCCCGCACTTCTTCCAGCGCCACCGCCAGGGCGATCTGCTCTCCCGCCTGACCGGCGACGTCGAGGCGATCGAGACGATGGTCGTCTCCGGTCTGGTGGGCGCCGCGTCGGCCGCCTTCTCCGCCCTCTTCTATGCGGCCGCCGCGTTCTGGCTGCGCTGGGACCTGGCCGCCGCCACCTTCGTCCTCGCACCCCTGTTCTGGCTGGCCGCGCGTCGCTTCTCCGGCTCCATCAAGGACGTGTCCCGCGAGGGCCGGGTCGCCGACGGCGCGATCACCTCCGTCGTCGAGGAGTCCCTCGGCAACATCGTGCTCACCCAGGCGTACGACCGCCGGGACGCCGAGCGCCGGCGGCTGCGCGAGGAGGCGAACGCCTGGTTCCGTGCCTCGGTCCGCTCCACCCGGCTGAACGAGGCCTACGAGCAGCTCGTCCAGGTCATCGAGACGGTCTGTGTGCTCGCCGTGATCGGCATCGGCGCCTGGGAGATCTCCACCGGCCGGATGACGCTCGGCCAGCTCCTCGCCTTCGCCGCGTTCCTCGGCTACCTCTACCCGCCCGTGCGGGGCCTGGCCCAGCTCGGGCTCACGGTCACCGCGGCCACGGCGGGCGCCGAGCGGCTGATCGAGATCCTGGACGTGAGGCCCTCGGTCACCGACCCCCGGCACGGCACCGGGGCCGGCCGCCCGGACGGCACGGTCGAGGTGCGGGGCGTCTCCTTCCGCTACCCCGGCGCCGACAGGACCGCCCTCGAAGACCTGTCCTTCACCGTCAGCCCCGGTGAACTGGTGATCATCACCGGCCCCAGCGGCGCAGGAAAGTCCACGGTCTCCAAGCTCCTGCTCCGCTTCTACGACCCGGACGCGGGACAGCTGCTCCTGGACGGCGTGCCCCTGCGTGACTTCCCGCTGGCCCGCCTGCGCGAGTACGTGACCCTGCTCCCGCAGGAGACCCTCGTCCTGCACGACACGGTCCGCGCCAACATCGCCTGCGGCCGCCCCGGCGCCAGCGACCAGGCGATCGTGGAGGCGGCACGGGCGGCCGACGCACACGACTTCATCGTCCGTCTCCCCGACGGCTACGACACCAGGGTCGACCCCAACTCGGCCCGGCTGTCCGGCGGCCAGCTCCAGCGTCTGGCCATCGCCCGCGCCATCCTGCGTGACGCACCGGTACTGGTCCTGGACGAACCGACCACCGGCCTGGACGCGATGGCCGCCCGCCGGGTGGTCAAGCCGCTGCGCCGCCTGATGACGGGCCGTACGACGATCATGATCACGCACGACCTCAACCTCGCGCCCGACGCGGACCGCATCCTCGTCGTCGACCGCGGCCGCATCGTCGAGACCGGTCGCCACGAGGAACTGCTCGCGCGGGGCGGGGCCTACGCGCGACTGCACCGCTCGCAGAACAACGCGTCCATGGACACGGGCGAACTGCGGCTGCCGCTGTTCGAGGAGGAGCCCGCACCCGCACCGGTCCAGGTGACGGGGTACGCGCAGACGCCCGGACATGACGGGTCGTACGGACATGACGGCTCGTACGGACACGACGGCTCGTACGGACACGACGGGGCGTACAGCTACGACCCGCACCCGCACGCATACACGACCCAGGCCGCCGCCACACCCGTCGGCCGAGCCGCCCCCCGTGCCACCGCCGCCTGGCCCCGGCCCGTCCACGAGGAGCCGTGGCCGGGTGTCCGGGAGGAGCCGTCGCCCGGTGTCCGGGAGGAGCCGTGGCCCGGTATCTGAGAGGGGTGCATCTCACCATCCAGGACAGTTCCATAAGCAGTTCACACCCCTGACGAAGTCCATTACCCTGGACTTGGTAGTACATGGAGATGTACATGATCTGATCCGAGCCAGCACAGGACCGCCGTGAGCACCGTCAACAGCCCCAGCGCCGCCACCTCGACGTCATCGACGCCGCTGCAGTCTCCGCGCGCCCCCGGCCGCCTCGGCTCGCTGGGGCCCGTCGGCCTGGTGCTGGCAGGCGGCGTCTCGGTGCAGTTCGGCGGCGCCCTCGCGGTGACCCTGATGCCGCGGGCCGGGGCCCTCGGCGTCGTCACCCTGCGCCTGCTCGCGGCGGCGGTCGTCCTCCTCGTGGTCTGCCGCCCCCGGCTGCGCGGTCACTCCCGCACCGACTGGGGCACAGTGATCGTCTTCGGTATCACCATGGGCGCGATGAACGGCCTCTTCTACGAGGCGGTGGCCCGCATCCCGCTGGGTCCCGCCGTCACCCTGGAGGTGCTCGGCCCGCTGACCCTGTCCGTCCTGGCCTCCCGCCGCGCGATCAACGCGCTCTGGGCGGGCCTGGCCCTCGCGGGCGTGTTCCTGCTCGGCGGCGGTGGTTTCAGCGACCTCGACCCCACAGGTGTGGCTTTTGCCCTGGGCGCCGGCGCCATGTGGGCGGCGTACATCGTCTTCAGCGCCCGTACGGGCCGCCGCTTCCCGCAGGCGGACGGCCTGGCGCTGGCCATGGCGATCGCGGCCCTGCTCTTCCTCCCCCTCGGCATCGTCGGGGGCGGCACCCGCCTCCTCGACCCCACCACCGTCGCCCTCGGCTCGGCGGTGGCCCTGCTTTCCTCGGTCCTGCCCTACACCCTCGAACTCCTGGCCCTGCGCCGCCTGCCCGCCTCCACCTTCGCCGTCCTGATGAGCCTGGAGCCTGCCCTCGCGGCGACGGCCGGTTTCCTGATCCTCGGCCAGGCCCTGTCCGCCACGGAGGCCGCCGCGATCGCCCTGGTCATCGCGGCGAGCATCGGCGCGGTGCGCACACAGGTGGGCCGGGCCAAAGTGCCGCCCCTTCCGGCCGAGGGGCAGTAAGCGCCGGACGGAGGCTTCTCCGGCCGGGCACATGGGCGCCGGCCGGGAGCTTCTCGGCCAGGGCGGGCCTGCGTCAGCCGGCGGGCTTCTCCCACACCGACACGTGCTGCCGGCTCTCGCCGGTGAAGGGCTCCCGGGTCCAGCCGTCCCACCGCTCGCGCAGCCGCAGCCCCGCGAGCCGGGCCATCAGATCCAGCTCCGCCGGCCACACGTACCGGAACGGGACGGCGAGGGACGTACCGCGGCCGTCCGTGACCTCCACATGGTGCGAGGTGACCGACTGCGTCGCCACGTCGTACAGATCGAAGCCCAGCCGCCCGCCGTCCACCCGGAACGGCACCGCGTTCTGCCCCGGCGGCAGCCGCCGCAGATCCGGCACCCCGACCTCGACGACGAAACGGCCGCCGGGCTCCAGATGGGCCGCGGCGTTGCAGAAGCAGTCCACCTGGGCGTCCTGCGAGGTCAGATTCATGATCGTGTTGTAGACCAGGTAGGCGACGGGGAAGACGCCGTCCACCTTCGTGGTCGCGAAGTCCCCGATCGTCACCCCGATCGCGTCCCCACCCGGCTTGGCCCGCAGTCGCTCCACCATCGCCCGGGAGAGATCGACACCGTGCACCTCGACCCCGCGCCGCGCGAGCGGCAACGCGATCCGCCCGGTGCCGACGCCCAGCTCCAGTGCCCGGCCGCCCTCACCCGCCAGCCCCGCCAGGAAGCCGACGGCCGGTTCCACGACCTCAGGGGTGAACATCTCCCCGGACGACTCGTCGTACCTCGCCGCGACCGCTTCCCCGAAGTGTCCGTCCTCGTCGAGCATCGAACGACGGTACTGCTGGGGCGGCCCGCGCCGCGTCCCGTTTTCCCGTCCGGCCACCGGCCACCGGCAGCCGTGACCGCCCCGCCGGCCGCCCGGGGATGATGGGACGACCGGCGGCGGCCCCTCGCGGCGCTGTGCGAACCCTGGTGAAAGGTCTTCATGAACATCGTCTCGGTCGTGACTCCCGTACACGGCGACGCCGCGCGCTTCCTTCCCGACGCGTACGCGTCCCTGCTCTCCCAGGACCTTCCCGACGGGTGGTCGTGGGAATGGTGTGTGCAGGAGGACGGGAGCGATGTCCGCGCGCAGTCGCAGCTTCCGGCGGACGATGCGCGCATCCGGATCTCGGCGTCGCGAGCCGGCGGCCCGCACGTGGCGCGAACGATGGCATTCGCCCGGTCGACAGGCCTCTACGTCAAGACCCTGGACTCCGACGACCAGCTCGCTCCCGGGGCTCTCGCGCGCGATGTCGCCGTGCTGGAGGAGCACCCGTCGGTGGGCTGGACCACGTCCCGGGTCGTCGATCTCCTCGAGGACGGCAGCACCGTGTCGTTCGAGCTCAGCGATCCGCAGCCGGGGCTGCTCCCCAGGGGATGCGCATTCGGTTTCTGGACCGAGCACCGCCGCCCTCCGGTCCACCCCGCCACCCTGTGCGTCCGGCGCTCTCTGATGGCGCTGCTGGGCGGATGGATGGCCCTGCCCGCCTCGGGCGACACCGGTCTTCTCCTCGGTCTGGACGCACTGGCGGACGGATGGTTCATCGGCGACACCGGACTGATGTACCGCAAGCACGGCGGTCAGATCACCGCACACCCCCATCACCGCAACGGCGCGGAGTGGGAGGCGCGCATGTCGTTGATCCGGGAGCACGCAGAGGCTCTGCGGGCCTGGGCCGACGGCAAGGACCGCGCAGCCCCGCGCAGCTGAGGGCGGCGGCCCGGCCGTCCGGCGCCGCTGCCGGCGCCACATCAACTTCCGCGCCCAGCGGGTATGTTCGGGTGATCATTGTTGTGGGGCGCGTTCACGGAGGACGAGGGGCGCATGGACATGGCAACCGTCATCGCGCGGCTGGACGAGGCGCGCGCGGCCGATCCCGGAACGCGCGACCGCATCTGCGACGAGACGGCCGCCGCACTGCTGGCGGCGAGCACTCCGCCGGCCTTCGAGGTGCGGTCCGCCGACTTCCGCAACGACCCCTACTTCGTGTGCGCCGACCGCTACTGGCGCGGCCGCTTCCAGGAGCGGCCGACGGCCGGCACGGCGTTCGAGTGCGCACGGTGGATGGCGGATCACGTGACGGACGGAAGCTGGGGTGTCGTCGCCGAGCAGTGGGCACTCGGCAACGGCTTCCTCAACCGGGGGTCCTTGGGGTCGGCGGATCAGTTTGCGGAGGCGCTGGCCGGGACGGACGCGGGCACGGTCGCCGAGGCGGAGCGCATCGCGTTCTTCCTCACTCTGTTCCACGCGGGCAAGCTGCGGGCGAACTTCTGCTTCGACGAGTTGCACGCCTTCCTGGCCTACGCGCCCTCGTCCGTGGCCGCCGGCTCCCTGCGCGCGAGGCCCGTCTTCGTGGCGCTCCAGTCGTTCGCCGCCTTCGGGAGCAGGGCGCTGACCATAGCGTTTGCTTCCGAGCTGCTGGAAAAGGCCTGGTCCTCGGAGGACCGGACCCGGCACACGGTGGACATCTGCCTCAACGGGGTGGCCTTCGCCGTCCCCTTCGAGGAGCAGGGAGAACTGCTGCGCAGCCATGCGGCGGAGGCGGTGGAGGCGTATCCCGGCGACCACATGTTCCATGCACGCCTGGCCGCCGGCCTGCACATGTGCGGCCGGCACGACGCGGCGCTGGAGAGTATCGACACCGCTCTTGCGCTGCTCGCGGCGAGTCCCACCGCCAGCCTCGGCGTTCTGCAGGAGCAGTTCCTGACGAAACGGGACGCGATCCAGGAGGGGCGCCTGCGGGCCGTGCGGGACGCGGAGCAGCAGCGCCGCTGGGAGGAACAGGCGGCAGCCAACGCACAGCTGGAACGGTCACTGCACACGTCCTCCGTGCGAGCGGTGGAAGTCGTGGCCGTCTTCACGGCCGCCATCGCCTTCGCCGTCGGGTCCCTCCAGGTCACCCTCACGGGCAAGCTGCCCCTCTCCGATCGCCTGTGGCTCCTGGGCGCACAGGGTGCGGGCCTGGCGGTGTTCGCGCTGCTCATAGTCGGCGGGACATGGTTGATCACACGAAGCCACCATCCGAAGAGCCGCGGCGGCGAGTGATGTCCCCGGTCGCCGTGGCCTCCTAGGGCGGTGCCGCCTCCGGCCCGTCCCGGGACCCGGCTTCCGGCCAAATTCATGCAAGCACGCTTGATTGTTTCTGGCGGCGCTGCCATGCTCCCCCCATGTCCGATCCGACGCCCGTCTTTGACGATCTGCGTGAGGAAACCGAAGAACTCGACCGGCTCGTAGCCGAGTTGACCGAAGAGCGGTGGGCGCTCGCGACGCCCGCGCCGCGCTGGACCATCGCCCACCAGATCGCCCATCTGCACTGGACCGACCAGGCCGCACTGCTCGCCGTGACGGACCGGGGCGGCTTCCAGGAGGCCGCGAAGCAGGCGCTCGCCGCCCCCGACACCTTCGTGGACGACGCCGCCGAGGAAGGCGCCCGGCTCCGGCCCGCCGAGCTGCTGTCCCGCTGGCGGGAGGGCCGCGCCGCGCTGGACACGGCGCTCAGGGCGGCACCGAGCGGCACCCGGTTCCCCTGGTTCGGGCCGCCCATGTCGGCCGCCTCCATGGCCACCGGCCGTCTCATGGAGACCTGGGCCCACGGCCAGGACGTGGCGGACACCCTCGGTGTGGTCCGCGCACCCACCGACCGGCTCCGGCATGTGGTCCGCATCGGGGTGCGCGCCCGTGACTTCGCCTTCGGGGTACGTGGACTGCCCGTGCCGCAGGAGGAGTTCCGCGTCGAGGTGACCGCCCCCTCCGGCGAGGTGTGGACCTACGGCCCGCCCGAGGCCCGGCAACGGGTCACCGGCTCCGCCCTCGACTTCTGCCTCCTGGTCACCCAGCGCGCCCACCGCGCCGACCTCGCCCTGACCGCCGAGGGCCCCGACGCCGACCGCTGGCTCGACATCGCCCAGGCCTTCGCGGGCCCGCCCGGCACCGGCCGCCCGCCGAAGGAGACCACCCGGTGAACCCGTTGCGCATCGGCAACTTCTCCGGCTTCTACGGCGACCGCGCCGACGCCCTGCGCGAGATGCTCACCGGCGGCGAGGTCGACGTCCTCACCGGCGACTACCTCGCCGAGCTGACCATGCTGATCCTCGGCCGGGACCGGCTGAAGGACCCGGCCGCCGGATACGCCCGGACCTTCCTGCGTCAGCTGGAGGACTGCCTCGGCCTCGCCCACGAGCGCGGGGTGCGGATCGTGACCAACGCGGGCGGCCTCAACCCGGCCGCACTCGCCGACGCCGTACGGCAGCTGGCCGGCCGGCTCGGCATCCCGGTCCGGGTCGCCCACGTCGAGGGCGACGACCTCGCCTCCGCCCTCCCCCAAGTTCTCGACGCCGCTCGACCAGGGGGGACCCCCACCGGTGCCCTCGACGCCGCTCGACCGGAGGGGACCCCCACCGGCGTCCTCGCCGCCCACGCCTACCTCGGCGGCTTCGGCATCGCGGAGTGCCTGCGCTCCGGCGCCGACGTCGTGATCACCGGCCGGGTGACCGACGCGGCGCTCGTCACCGGCCCCGCCGCCGCCCACTTCGGCTGGCGGCCGGGGGACTACGACCGCCTCGCGGGAGCCGTCGTCGCCGGGCACGTGCTGGAGTGCGGGACGCAGGCCACCGGAGGCAACTACGCGTTCTTCGGGGACGGGGACGTACGCCGTCCCGGCTTCCCGCTCGCCGAGATCCACGCGGACGGCACCGCCGTCATCACCAAGCACCCCGGCACCGGCGGCTTCGTCGACGTCGGTACGGTCACCGCCCAGCTGCTGTACGAGACGGGCGGCGCCCGCTACCTCGGCCCCGACGTCACCACCCGGCTGGACACCGTGCGGCTGAGCCAGGACGGGCCGGACCGGGTGCGGATCGAGGGCGTGCGCGGGGAGGCGCCCCCGGCGACCCTCAAGGTGGGGCTCAACCGGCTCGGCGGCCACCGCAACGAGGTCGCCTTCGTCCTCACCGGACTCGACATCGAGGCCAAGGCGGCCCTGGTCCGGGAGCAGCTGACGGACGCGCTCGCCAAGTCGCCGCCCGCCGAGGTCCGGTGGGACCTCGTCCGCACCGACCGGGCCGACGCCGACAGCGAGGAGACCGCGAGCGCCCTGCTGCGGCTCGTCGTACGGGACCCGGACCAGCAGGTCGTCGGGCGCGCACTGACCGGGGCCGCCGTGGAGCTGGCGCTGGCCAGCTACCCGGGCTTCCATGTGCTGGCCCCACCCGGAAAGGGCGCGCCCTATGGGGTCTTCGAGGATGTGTACGTGCCCCAGGGCGCCGTCGACCACGTGGCCGTCCTCCCGGACAACCGCCGGGTGAGTGTGCCGCCGGCCCAGGACACCCTCGTACCCGAGGACGTACCGCAGCCGCCCCTGCCGGAACCGTTCCCGTCCGGGCCGGTCCGCCGTGCCCCGCTCGGCCTGGTCGCCGGCGCCCGCAGCGGGGACAAGGGCGGGAACGCCAACGTCGGCGTCTGGGCCCGCAGCGACGACGCCTGGCGGTGGCTCGCCCACGAGCTGACCACCGACCGCTTCCGGCAGCTCCTCCCCGAGAGCCGGGACCTGCCCGTCACCCGGCACGTGCTGCCGAACCTGTGCGCCGTCAACTTCGTCGTGGAGGGAATCCTCGGCGCGGGCGTCGCCGCCCAGCATCGTTTCGACCCGCAGGCCAAGGCCCTCGGCGAATGGCTGCGCTCCCGCCACCTGGACATCCCGGAGGCCCTGCTGTGACGGTCCTTTCCTCCGCCCTGGACATCAACGGCCCGGACTACCGGACCCATCGCGAGGCCATGCTCGGCAGACTCGCCGACCTGGAGGCCGAGCACGCCAAGGCCCTCGCGGGCGGCGGCGACAAGTACGTCCAGCGGCACCGGGGGCGGGGCAAGCTGCTCGCCCGCGAGCGCATCGAGCTGCTCCTCGACCCGGACACCCCGTTCCTGGAGCTGTCCCCGCTGGCCGCCTGGGGCAGCGACTACACGGTCGGGGCCTCCCTGGTCACCGGGATCGGTGTGGTCGAGGGCGTGGAGTGTCTGATCACCGCCAACGACCCGACCGTGCGCGGCGGCGCCAGCAACCCCTGGAGCCTGAAGAAGGCCCTGCGCGCCAACGACATCGCGCTCGCCAACCGGCTGCCCTGCATCAGCCTGGTCGAGTCCGGGGGCGCCGACCTGCCGTCCCAGAAGGAGATCTTCATCCCGGGCGGCGCCGTCTTCCGCGACCTGACCCGGCTGTCCGCCGCCGGCATCCCGACCGTCGCCGTCGTCTTCGGCAACTCCACCGCGGGCGGCGCGTACGTCCCCGGCATGTCCGACCACGTGATCATGGTCAAGGAGCGGGCGAAGGTGTTCCTCGGCGGACCGCCGCTGGTGAAGATGGCGACCGGCGAAGAGAGCGACGACGAGTCGCTGGGCGGTGCGGAGATGCACGCGCGCGTGTCGGGCCTCGCCGACTACTTCGCCGTGGACGAGCACGACGCGCTGCGCCAGGCGCGCCGCGTGGTCGCCCGCCTCAACCACCGTAAGGCGTACGGCGATCCGGGCCCGGCGGCCCCGCCCAAGTACGACCCGGAGGAGCTGCTCGGCATCGTCCCCGGCGACCTGAAGATCCCCTTCGACCCGCGCGAGGTCGTCGCCCGCATCGTCGACGCCTCCGACTTCGACGAGTTCAAGCCGCTGTACGGCACGAGCCTCGCCACCGGCTGGGCGAGCCTGCACGGCTACCCCGTCGGCATCCTGGCGAACGCCCAGGGCGTCCTGTTCAGCGAGGAGTCGCAGAAGGCCGCCCAGTTCATCCAGCTGGCCAACCAGCGCGACATCCCGCTGCTCTTCCTGCACAACACCACCGGCTACATGGTCGGCAAGGAGTACGAGCAGGGCGGCATCATCAAGCACGGCGCCATGATGATCAACGCGGTGAGCAACAGCCGCGTGCCCCACCTGTCCGTCCTCATGGGGGCCTCCTACGGCGCCGGGCACTACGGCATGTGCGGGCGCGCCTACGACCCCCGCTTCCTGTTCACCTGGCCCAGCGCCAAGTCGGCCGTCATGGGCCCCCAGCAGCTCGCGGGCGTGCTGTCGATCGTCGCCCGGCAGTCGGCGGCGGCGAAGGGCGCGCCGTACGACGAGGACGCGGACGCGGCCCTGCGCGCCATGGTGGAGCAGCAGGTCGAGTCCGAGTCGCTGCCGATGTTCCTGTCCGGGCGGCTGTACGACGACGGCGTCATCGACCCGCGCGACACCCGCACCGTCCTCGGCCTGTGCCTGTCCGCCGTCCACACCGCCCCCTACGAGGGCGCCCGCGGCGGCTTCGGCGTCTTCCGGATGTGAGGGATCACGTGATTTCGACCGTACTCGTCGCCAACCGGGGCGAGATCGCCTGCCGGATCTTCCGCACCTGCGGTGAGCTGGGAATCCGGACGGTCGCCGTGCACTCGGACGCGGACGAGAACGCGCTGCACGCGCGCGTGGCCGACACGGCGGTGCGGCTGCCGGGGGCGACGCCCGCCCAGACGTATCTGCGCGGCGACCTGATCGTCAAGGCGGCGCTGGCCGCCGGCGCGGACGCCGTGCACCCCGGATACGGCTTCCTCTCCGAGAACCCCGAGTTCGCCCGTGCCGTCCTCGACGCCGGCCTGCTGTGGATCGGCCCCCCGCCGGAGGCGATCGAGGCGATGGCGTCCAAGACGCGCGCCAAGGAGCTGATGGGGCTCGCGCCCCTCGGCGAGGTCACCGAGGCCGACCTGCCCGTGCTGGTGAAGGCCGCCGCGGGCGGCGGAGGGCGCGGCATGCGGATCGTGCGCCGCCTGGAGGAGCTGCAGAGCGCGCTGGACGGCGCGCGCGCCGAGGCCGCGAGCGCCTTCGGCGACGGCGAGGTCTTCGTCGAGCCCTACATCGAACAGGGCCGACACGTCGAGGTGCAGATCCTCGCCGACACCCACGGCACGGTCTGGACGCTCGGTACCCGCGACTGCTCCCTCCAGCGCCGCCACCAGAAGGTGATCGAGGAGGCCCCGGCGCCCGGCCTCTCCGAGGGGCTCACGGAGGATCTGTACGCGCTGGCCGTACAGGCCGCGTGTGCCGTCGCCTACGTGGGCGCCGGCACCGTCGAGTTCCTGGTCGCCGACGGCCGTGCGCACTTCCTGGAGATGAACACCCGCCTCCAGGTCGAACACCCCGTCACGGAGGAGGTGTTCGGCATCGACCTGGTCGCCGAACAGCTTCGCATCGCCGAGGGCCACGCCCTCCCGGAAGACCCGCCACCCGCGCGTGGCCACGCGATCGAGGCCCGCCTGTACGCCGAGGACCCGGCCCGCGACTGGGCGCCGCAGACCGGCACCCTGCACCGCCTCGCCGTACCCGGCGGCGCCCGCCTGGACACGGGCTACACCGACGGCGACGAGATCGGCGTCCACTACGACCCGATGCTCGCCAAGGTCGTCGCCCACGCGCCCACGCGCACGGAGGCGCTCCGCAAGCTCGCCGGAGCCCTGGAGCGAGCCGCGCTGCACGGCCCGGTCACCAACCGCGACCTGCTGGTCCGCTCTCTGCGGCACGCCGAGTTCACCACCGCCCGCATGGACACCGCCTTCTACGACCGCCACCTGCCCGAGCTGACCGCACCCGCCACCGCCCCCTTCGCGCCCCTCGCCGCCGCCCTGGCCGACGCCCACGCCCGCTCCCGCTTCGGCGGCTGGCGCAACGTGCCCTCACAGCCGCAGACCAAGCGGTACGCGATGGCGGGCGAGGAGCACGAGGTCCGCTACCGGCACACCCGGCAGGGCCTCACCGCCGACGGGGTACGGGTCGTGCACGCCGACGCGCGTCTGGTCGTCCTCGACGTGGACGGCGTCCGGCGGCGCTTCGAGATCGCGCGCTACGGCGACCAGGTCCACGTCAACTCCACCGCCCTCACCGCACTGCCCCGCTTCCCCGACCCCACGGCCCAGCTGGCCCCCGGCTCCCTGCTGGCCCCGATGCCCGGCACGGTCGTCCGCATCGCCGAGGGCCTGACCGAGGGTTCCTCCGTGCAGGCCGGCCAGCCCCTGATCTGGCTGGAGGCGATGAAGATGCAGCACCAGATCTCGGCGCCGGCCACCGGCACGCTCACGGCCCTGCAGGTGAAACCGGGACAGCAGGTGGAGCCGGGCATGTTGCTGGCGGTGGTGCAGGAGACCTAGGGGCGCGGGCCGCATCGATATGCGGCTCCGCCGCGTGAGCGCGCCCAGCCACGGATCACCCGCAGCCCGAAGGAGCCCCATGACCACCCTCATCGAATCCGAAGAGCACAAGGCCCTACGAGCCGCAGTAGCCGCCCTCGGCAAGCGCTACGGCCGCGACTACCTCACCCGCACCGTCGCCGAAGGAAAACCCCTCACCGAACTCTGGTCCGAGGCAGGCAAACTCGGCTACCTCGGCGTCAACCTCCCGGAGGAGCACGGAGGCGGAGGCGGCGGCATCACGGAACTCTCCATCGTCCTGGAGGAGCTGGGCGCCGCCGGCTCGCCCCTCCTCATGCTCGTCGTGTCCCCGGCCATCTGCGGCACGGTCATCTCCCGCTTCGGTACCGAGGAACAGAAGCGGACCTGGCTCCCCGGAATCGCCGACGGCACCCGCCTCATGGCCTTCGGCATCACCGAACCCGACGCCGGCTCCAACTCCCACCGCATCACCACCACCGCCCGCAAGGACGGCGCCGACTGGCTCCTGACCGGCCGAAAGGTCTTCATCTCCGGTGTCGACATGGCCGACGCCGTCCTGATCGTCGGCCGCACCGAGGACGCCCGCACCGGACGCCTCAAGCCCTGCCTGTTCATCGTCCCGACGGACGCCGAGGGCTTCCACAAGCACCCCATCGACATGGAGCTCAACGCCGCCGAGAAGCAGTTCGAGCTGGTCCTGGACGACGTACGCCTGCCCGCCGACGCCCTTGTCGGCGACGAGGACGCCGGTCTGCTGCAACTGTTCGCCGGGCTCAACCCCGAGCGCATCATGACGGCCGCCTTCGCGATCGGCATGGGCCGCTACGCACTGGCCAGGGCGATCGAGTACGCCCGCGACCGCACCGTCTGGAAGGCCCCCATCGGCGCCCACCAGGCCATCGCCCACCCCCTCGCGCAGGCGCACATCGACCTGGAACTGGCCCGGCTGATGATGCAGAAGGCGGCCCATCTGTACGACGCGGGCGACGACATCTGCGCGGGCGAGGCGGCCAACATGGCCAAGTACGCGGCGGGCGAGGCCTGTGTGAAGGCCGTCGACCAGGCCGTGCACACCCTCGGCGGCAACGGCCTCACGCGCGAGTTCGGGCTCGCCTCGTTGATAACGGCCGCACGTGTGGCTCGTATTGCTCCGGTGAGCCGGGAGATGATTCTCAACTACGTTTCCCACCAGACCCTGGGCCTGCCCAAGTCGTACTAGGCCGCCGCAGCCGCTTGGAGGAACCGTGTTCCGCAGCGCGTACGCAGACGTTCCGCCCGTAGAACTGCCCATTCACGAAGCCGTCCTGGGAGGGGCCGCCGACTTCGGCGACCGGCCGGCCCTCGTCGACGGCACGGACGGCACCACCCTCACGTACGAGCAACTGGACCGGTTCCACCGGCGGCTCGCCGCCGCGCTCGCCGACGCGGGAGTGCGCAAGGGCGACGTCCTCGCCCTGCACAGCCCCAACACCATCGCCTTCCCGACCGCCTTCTACGCGGCCACGCGCGCGGGCGCCTGCGTCACCACCGTGCACCCGCTCGCCACGCCCGAGGAGTTCGCCAAGCAGCTCGCCGACAGCGCGGCCCGCTGGATCGTCACCGCCTCCCCGCTGCTGCAGTCCGCCCGCCGGGCCGCCGAGATCGCCGGCGGGGTGCGGGAGATATTCGTGTGCGACAGCGCGCCCGGGCACCGCTCGCTGATCGACATGCTCGCCTCGGCCGCCCCCGAACCCGAGATCGGCTTCGACCCGGCCGAGGACATCGCCGCACTGCCGTACTCCTCCGGCACCACCGGCGTCCCCAAGGGCGTGATGCTCACGCACCGGCAGATCGCCACGAACCTCGCCCAGCTGGAGCCCCCCGTCCCGACCGGGCCCGGCGACCGCATCCTGGCCGTGCTGCCGTTCTTCCACATCTACGGCCTGACCGCCCTGATGAACGCGCCCCTGCGCAAGGGCGCCACGGTCGTCGTCCTGCCCCGCTTCGACCTGGAGACCTTCCTCGCCGCCATCGAGAACCACCGCATCACCGGCCTGTACGTCGCCCCGCCGATCGTCCTCGCGCTGGCCAAGCACCCGGCGGTGGCCCGCTACGACCTCTCCTCCCTGAAGTACGTCATCAGTGCCGCCGCCCCGCTGGACGCCCGGCTCGCCGTCGCCTGCGCCGAACGGCTCGGCCTGCCGCCCCTAGGCCAGGCCTACGGCATGACCGAACTCTCGCCCGGCACCCACGTCGTCCCGCTCGACGCCCTGCACGAGGCACCCGCCGGCACCGTCGGCAGACTCATCGCCGGCACCGAGATGCGGATCGTCTCCCTGGACGACCCCGGCAAGGACCTCGGCACCGGCGAGGCCGGCGAGATCCTGATCCGCGGCCCGCAGGTGATGAAGGGCTACCTCGGCCGTCCCGACGCCACCGCCGCCATGATCGACCCCGAGGGCTGGCTGCACACCGGAGACGTCGGCCACGTGGACGCCGACGGCTGGCTCTTCGTCGTCGACCGGGTCAAGGAACTCATCAAGTACAAGGGCTTCCAGGTGGCCCCCGCCGAACTGGAGGCGCTGCTGCTCACCCATCCGGACATCGCCGACGCCGCGGTCGTCGGCGCCTACAACGAGGACGGCAACGAGGTCCCGCACGCCTTCGTCGTCCGCCGGCCCACCGCCGACGGCCCGAGCGAGAACGAGATCATGCTCTACGTCGCCGAGCGCGTCGCGCCCTACAAACGCATCCGCCGGATCACCTTCATCGACACCGTGCCCCGCGCGACCTCCGGGAAGATCCTGCGCCGACAGCTCAGGGAGCACTCATGAGCACACCGATCGGACGCACGCGCACGCGCGGCGTCGAAACCCTCAGCCTGGACTCCACCGACACCCGCAACGCGCTCTCGTCGGCCCTCGTCGGCGACCTCGCGAAGGCTCTGGCCGAGTGCGCCGAGGACCCGGAGGTCCGGGCCGTCGTCCTCACCCACACCGGCACGACCTTCTGCGCCGGCGCCGACCTGCGCGACCCGCCCGACCCGGACGCGCTGGTGGGCCTGCTGCGGCAGATCGTGGAGCTGCCCAGGCCCGTGGTCGCCCGGGTCACCGGACACGTCCGCGCGGGCGGCCTCGGCCTGCTGGCCGCCTGCGACATCTCCGCCGCCGCCACCGGAGCCACCTTCGCCTTCACCGAGGTCCGCATCGGTCTCGCCCCGGCCGTGATCTCCCTGCCGGTCGTCCCCCGCGCCGACCCCCGCGCGCTGGCCCGCTACTACCTCACCGGCGAGCGCTTCGACCCCGCCGAGGCCGTACGCCTGGGCCTGCTCACCGTTACCGGCGACGACGTGGACGACGCCCTCGCCCCCGTCCTGGACGGCCTGCGCCGCTCCTGCCCGCAGGCCCTGGCCGAGACGAAACTGCTGCTCACGGCTAGGGTGCTGGAGACGTTCGACCGGGACGCGGCGGAACTGACCGCGCTCTCGGCCCGGCTGTTCTCCTCCGCCCGGGCCCGGGAGGGGATGACGGCCTTCCTTCAGAAGCGGGACGCGGCATGGGTGGTGTGAGGACGTGAGCACGACGGCGGAACGCGACCGCCTGCCCGGGCAGGCCCCGAAGCCGGACCGCAGCCCCAAGCAGGACCGCAGCCGGGCCACCCGGCAGCGGCTCCTGGAGGCCGCCGTGGCCTGCCTGGCCGAGCACGGCTGGGCAGGCTCCACGGTCTCCGTCGTCGCCGAACGCGCCGGCGTCTCCCGGGGCGCCGCCCAGCACCACTTCCCGACCCGCGAGGACCTGTTCACGGCGGCCGTCGAGTACGTCGCCGAACAGCGCTCCACCGCCCTCAGGGAGCTGTTCCCGGACGGCGCCGCCGACCGCCGCGCCGTCGTCCTGGCCCTGGTCGACCTCTACACCGGCCCCCTCTTCCGGGCCGCCCTGCACCTGTGGGTCGCCGCCTCCAACGAGGAGCAGCTGCGCTCGCGCGTGACCGAGCTGGAGGCCCGCGTGGGCCGCGAGACCCACCGCATCGCCGTCGACCTCCTCGGCGCCGACGAGAGGCAACCCGGCGTCCGCGAGAGCGTCCAGGGCCTGCTCGACATGGCCCGCGGCCTGGGCCTCGCCAACCTCCTCACCGACGACACCGCCCGCCGCGAGCGGGTGGTGGCCCAGTGGGCCGTGCTCCTGGAGGAAGCGCTGGGCTGAGAGGGGCGGCACCGGGCCGGGGAGCAACCGCGCGAGCGAGTTACCCTTGGGCCCATGCTTCCGATGCTCGTTCGCCGTCGCCACGTGGACTACGTGCGCGTCACGAGCATGGGCTGTCGGCTTTCGGCCTGAATTCAGCCCCTTTTTCTCCCCTTCTTACGGCATTCTGGGCGCCGCCCTACCCTCGGCGGCCTGCCCGTGGCCCACACACCCTGTGGACGCATCCATGACGACGCACTCCGCGACGACCCCGTCGTACGAACAGCTCCCGATCATCGACCTGTCGGCCGCCGACCGCGGCTCCCAGGCCCGAGCCCTGCTCCACGCCCAGCTGCACAGCGCCGCCCACGACGTCGGCTTCTTCCAGCTCGTCGGACACGGCGTGACCCGGGGCGAGACCGACGCGCTGCTCACCGCCATGCGCGCCTTCTTCGCCCTCCCCGAGGCCGACCGGCTCGCCCTCGACAACGTCAACTCCCCGCACTTCCGCGGCTACACGCGCACCGGCGACGAACGCACCCGCGGCGCCCGCGACTGGCGCGACCAGCTCGACATAGGCGCCGAGCGCCCCGCGCACGCACCCGGCCCCGGCGAGCCGCCGTACTGGTGGCTGGAGGGCCCCAACCAGTGGCCGGCCACCCTCCCCGAGCTGCGCACGACCGCCCTCGCCTGGATCGACAAGCTCAGCGCGGTGGCCCAGCGCCTCCTGCACGAACTCCTCACCGCCATCGGCGCCCCCGCCGACTTCTACGACCCGGTCTTCGGCGCGCACGCCCACCCGCACCTCAAGCTCGTCCGCTACCCGGGCAGCGCGGGCGACGGCACCGACCAGGGCGTCGGCGCCCACAAGGACTACGGCTTCCTCACCCTGCTCCTGCAGGACACCGTCGGCGGCCTCCAGGTCCAGCGCGAGGACGGCCTCTTCCACGACGTGCCCCCGCTGCAGGACGCCTTCGTCGTCAACCTCGGCGAACTCCTGGAAGTGGCCACCAACGGCTATCTGATCGCCACCAACCACCGGGTGATCAGCCCGCCCGGAGCCACCGAGCGCTACTCGGTCCCGTTCTTCTACAACCCCCGCCTGGACGCCAAGGTCGAGCCCCTGCCCTTCCCGCACGCCTCGACGGCCCCCGGCATCACGACGGACCCGGCCAACCCCCTGTTCGCCGAGTACGGCTACAACGAACTGAAGGGCAAACTGCGGGCCCACCCACTGGCGGCGGAACGACACCACGCGGATCTGCTCGCGGTGGCATGAGAATCAGGGCGCGAAGCGCCCGGTTTTCAGGGGCGCGGGGAACTGCGCGACAAGCCACCGCGTGCCCGCAGCCGCCCGCGTCCCTCAACCCCCCACCGCGCGCGCGGCCCCCTGAGCAACCCTCAGGGACTCAGCCGCTCCACCACCCACCCCCCATCCGGCCGAACCACATACCGCACACGGTCGTGCAGACGGTTCTGACGGCCCTGCCAGAACTCGACCGTCTCCGGCGCGATCCGGAAACCGCCCCAGTGCGGCGGTACCGGCACCTGCTCCCCCTCCGGGTAACGCGCGCCCAGCTCGGCGTAGGCGGCCTCCAGCCCGTCACGGGACGGGATCACCGAGGACTGGTCGCTGGCCCACGCGCCGAGCTGGGAGCCGTGCGGGCGGGTGCGGAAATAGGCGGCGGTCTCGACCCGGTCGGTGCGGCGGGCGACACCCGTGACGATCACCTGACGGGCGATCGCATGCCAGGGGAAGAGCAGCGAGACGTACGGGTTGGCGGCCAGCTCGCGGGCCTTGCGGGAGTGGTAGTTGGTGTAGAAGACGAAGCCGTCGGTGTCGTACTGCTTCATCAGGACCGTGCGGGAGCTGGGCCGGCCCGCCGCGTCCGCGGTCGAGACGACCATCGCGTTCGGCTCGTAGAGCGTGCCGCGCACGGCGGCGCGGGCGGCGTCCTCGAACCAGCGGGAGAACTGGTCCATCGGATGCGAGGCGAGGTCCTTCTCGTCGAGGCCCTGGGCCCGGTACTGCTTGCGCATGGCGGCGGGATCGACGACGGGGTCGAGGCTGAGGTCGCGGTCGGTCACCCGGTCATCCTGCCGTATCGAACGCCTGGCACTCAGTGTCGTGTGGGCTCCCCAACTATGACACTCAGCGCTATCGTGCAGGTCCGCCTGCGGATTGGGTGACCACCGGCCGATCCGGGCATCACCGGGGTGACCGCCGCCGACACTTTCACGAGGAGCCGCCTGATGTCCGATTTCGTACCCGGGCTCGAAGGAGTCGTCGCGTTCGAGACGGAGATCGCCGAACCCGACAAGGAAGGTGGCGCCCTGCGCTACCGCGGCGTCGACATCGAGGACCTGGTGGGGCACGTCTCCTTCGGGAACGTGTGGGGACTGCTGGTCGACGGCGCGTTCAACCCAGGACTGCCGCCCGCCGAGCCGTTCCCGATCCCGGTGCACTCCGGCGACATCCGCGTGGACGTGCAGTCCGCGCTCGCCATGCTCGCCCCGGTCTGGGGCCTGAAACCACTGCTCGACATCGACGCCGCCCAGGCCCGCGCGGACCTCGCGCGAGCCGCCGTCATGGCACTGTCCTACGTCGCCCAGTCCGCACGCGGGCAGGGACTGCCGATGGTGCCGCAGCGGGAGATCGACAAGGCGAACTCGGTCGTCGAGCGGTTCATGATCCGCTGGCGCGGCGAGCCGGACCCCAAGCACGTCGCGGCCGTGGACGCCTACTGGACCTCGGCCGCCGAGCACGGCATGAACGCATCCACGTTCACCGCCCGGGTCATCGCCTCGACCGGCGCGGACGTCGCCGCCGCACTCTCCGGAGCCGTCGGCGCCATGTCCGGCCCGCTGCACGGCGGTGCCCCCTCGCGGGTGCTCGGCATGATCGAGGAGATCGAGCGGACGGGCGACGCGGAGGCGTACGTCAAGAACGCGCTGGACCGCGGGGAGCGGCTGATGGGCTTCGGGCACCGGGTGTACCGGGCCGAGGACCCCCGCGCCCGCGTACTGCGCCGTACGGCCCGCGAGCTGGGCGCTCCCCGCTTCGAGATCGCCGAGGCGCTGGAGAAGGCGGCGCTGGAGGAGCTGCACAACCGGCGGCCGGACCGGGTCCTCGCCACCAACGTCGAGTTCTGGGCCGCGATCATGCTGGACTTCGCGCAGGTCCCGGCGCACATGTTCACGTCGATGTTCACGTGCGCCCGCACGGCCGGCTGGTCGGCGCACATCCTGGAGCAGAAGCGCACGGGGAGGCTGGTGCGTCCCTCGGCCCGCTATGTGGGCCCCGGCTCGCGCAGCCCGCGGGACATCGAGGGATACGCGGACATCGCCCACTGACGGCCCCTCGGGCCCGCTGCCGCACACGCAGACGCCCCACGAGGTCGGCCGCACACGCAGACGACCCGCGAGCTCGGGTTCCTCCGCCTGCACGGCGGAGGAGCCGGCCGGACGTACCGGCGAGCTCGCGGGTCGGGTGACTGCGTTGGATTGAGCCGGCTGCGTGTGTGTCGCACACGCTGGTCCGGCACCGCACATGGTGTGGTGGCAGGCCGCTAGCCCGCAGCCACCTCGCGCGTCCGGGTTTCACTCATTTACCCGATCACCTCCCTTCGACGTAAGGCCCACCCTAAGAAGCTGCCCAGGCGGGATCAACTGTTTTTTGGGGGCGCTGACGGAACGGCTTTTGGCCGGAGGCGGTAGCCGTACCCGTCGGCCCGCTGGAGCAGCCGCGGATTCCGGTGAGAGACGTTGATCCGGCCGACCGAGGTGGTGAGGCGGTGCCGGCCCCTGGCTGCCACACCTGGGGAATGCGGTTGACGCGCGATGTCCGTGGCGATTCGCTGCTCGCATGACCGATCTTCGTATCGAGGCCGTCGACAGCGATCTCCGGCTCGAACACTGGCGCCACGTCCACAACGTGATCGTCCCGCCCGCTGCCATGTCGCCGGACGACGCCCGGCGGCGGAGCGCCCGGTACCGGCTGGAGAACGCGTACCTGGGGGACGTTCTCGTCGGCTGCTCGACCGTCCGGCCGCCGGAGGGCGAGGACGCCGTGGCCACGGTCATCGCGCGCGTGCTGCCCGAGTACCGGCGGCGCGGCTTCGGTACGGCCCTGTACGAGAACGGCATCGCCCACGCGCGCGTGCTCGGCGCGAAGGCGGTCGAGACGTGTGTGCTCGCCGTGAACGAGGACGGGCTGAGGTTCGCCCGGAAACACGGGTTCGTGGAGGCCGACCGGTACGTGCTGGACGGGGAGAGCGACGAATGGGTCGATCTGCGTCTGGACCCGGGCCCGGGCAGCGGGCATTGATTGCTGCAATCTGAGGGAACAGGATGTGGGCTGAGTCACGTTCCAGTTGAATGAAGGCCACTAGCGAACCGAGCGCCGTACGTGCGCCGACGCAGCCTGCAGGGGGTCCAGGTGAGTGCTTCCCGGCGGAGTGGGACCACCGACGAGCTGGGGCCGGACGAGCCCGAGCCGGACGGTCCGCACAGCCCTGACGGTCCGGAGGAGTCCGGCGGCTCCGATCTGCTCGCCGCGCTGCTGGACGGCATGGACGCCGCGCTGTGCGCCTTCGACGCGGACGGCGTCGTCACGCACTGGAACCGCGAGGCCGAGCGGATCCTCGGCTGGACCGCTGCCGAGGCGGTGGGGCGGCACGGGTTCGCCGGGTGGGCGGTGCGCAGTGCCGACGCCGAGGACGTCCAGGAGCGCCTGATGTCGGTCATGCACGCGCCCGGCCGGCAGGTGCACGAGTTCGCCCTCGTCACGAAGGACGGCGGCCGGGTCCTCGTACGGACCCAGTCCGCCGCCGTGCGCGGGCCCGAGGGGAAGTCGGCGGGTGTGTACTGCGCGTTCAGCGAGGTGCACGCGCAGATCGATCTGGAGCGGTCCATCGCGCTGAGCGAGGCGCTGTTCGAGAACGCGTCCTGGGGCGTGGTGCTGGTCGACGCCGATCTGCGGCCCGCCGTCGTCAACGCGCATGCGGCGCGGGCCCTGGGCATCGGGCGTACGTCCGCGCTCGGCCGGCCGCTCGGCGAGCTGCTGGCGCAGGGCGTGGAGGAGCTGGAGAGCGCGCTCACCCACGTCCTGGCCGAGGGCGCTCCGCCGGCGCCCGCCGAGATGTGGGTGTCCGTGCGCTCGCCCGAGGGCGAGAAGCGGCGCTGCTGGCGCAGCGGGTTCGTGCGGCTGGCCTCGCCGCTCGCCGAGGAGCCCGTACCGCTCGGGGTCGGCTGGCTGTTCCAGGACGTCACCGAGGGCAAGCAGGGCGAGCAGGAGGCGGCCCTGCTGCGCTTCCGCACCAACCAGCTGCACCGCGCGGCCCGTGCCGCCGCCGAGTGCGAGGATCCGGCGGAGGCGGTCACCGTTCACCTGGACTTCGCCCTCGCGGGCTTCGCCGACCACGCCCTGCTCGACCGGCTGGCCGTCGCGCCGCGCGCGGAGGGCGACGAGACGGTCCCGGTACGGCTGGTCCGGTTCGCGGCCACGCCCGCCGGGGCGCCCGGGCCGAGTGCGCTCACGGGCGCGGCCGGGCTGCCCGTGCGCTACGAGGAGGGGCACCCGGCGCTGAACTGTGTGGAGCGGGCCGGCACCGTGCGCGCGGACGCCGGGTCGGTCCCGGCCGAGCAGGCGCGCGAGTGGGCGCTGGCCCGGCAGTGGCCCGGTGACACCGTGCACGCCCTGTGCTCCGTGCTGCGCAGCCGCGGCCGGACGCTGGGCGTGGTCACCTTCCTGCGCGGGGCCGGCCGCAGTCGCTTCGAGCGTGCGGACGCGGTCTATGCGGAGGACGTGGCCGTACGGATGGCGGCGGCGCTGGATCTGGCCGAGGCGGTGCGGGAGAAGCCGGAGGAGTGAGGCCGGGGCGGTGGGACCGGAGGGGGGAGACCGGAGGTTCGAGCCCGGACAGGTCAGGCCGGAGGTTCGAGCCCGGACAGGTGAGGCCGCGGGGGGAAGCCGGGGGAGCGGCGGGCGGTGCCGGCTCAGTGCTGGTAGAAGATCCGGTCCCCGTACTGCTCCATGACCTGCCGGTTCCAGGCGTGGCCGCCGTCGACGTTGCCGGAGCGCAGCAGTGGAGGCTCGATGCCGCGGTCGGCCAGCGCGGCGGCCGCGGTGGCCACGACGGCCTGCATCAGGGCGCTGGTGACCACCGTGGAGGCGGGGGCGAAGGGGGCCGGGATGGTGTCGAGGGTGAGTTCCGCGTCGCCGACGGCGATCTTCGAGTCGAGGACGATGTCGCAGTGGTCCTTCAGGAAGGTGCCCGAGGGGTTCCGGGGCGTGGTCTGCGAGGCGTAGGCCACCGAGGTCACGCCGATGACCTTCACGCCGAGGGCGCGGGCGCTCCGGGCCATTTCCACGGGCAGGGCGTTGCGGCCGGACAGGGAGACGATCACGAGCGCGTCGCCGGCGCGGACGGGCGAGGTGTCCAGGACGGCGCTCGCGAGTCCGTCGACGCGTTCCAGGGCGGAGCCGAGGGTGGCCGGGGTGACGTCGACGCCGACGACCCCGGGAACGGCGAGCAGGTTCATCAGGGCGAGGCCGCCGGCCCGGTAGACGACGTCCTGGGCGGCCAGCGAGGAGTGTCCGGCGCCGAAGGCGAACAGGCGGCCACCGGCCGCCACGGTGTCGGCGAGCAGGGTGCCGGCCGCGGTGATCGCCTCGGCTTCCTCCTCCCGGACCCGTTGCAGCAGGCCGATGGCGGCGTCGAAGAACAGGTCGGCAGGCGTGCCGTCGCTCATGCGGTGCCCCTTCGCAGCGTCTGTGTCGCGGATCACCCTGCGGTCTGGACCAATGCGGTGTCAATACGGCCGTGGGTCCGTCGGCGTGCCGCGGAGCGGGCTGCGCCCCCGGGTCACCGGGCCGTGCACCTGCGGGACGGCGCCCGTCTGCCCCGCCGTTTGCACAGTGGCCCCCGCATGTCAGTGGGATCCGGCAGAATTGGTGATAGGGCCAGCGCACGCGCCGGGCTTCCGGCAGAGGTAATCGAGGGGCACGTATGTCCGGACTGATCGACACCACGGAGATGTATCTCCGCACCATCCTCGAACTGGAAGAGGAAGGCGTCGTCCCCATGCGCGCCCGCATCGCGGAGCGGCTGGACCAGAGCGGGCCGACGGTGAGCCAGACGGTGGCGCGGATGGAGCGCGACGGCCTGGTGTCCGTGGCCAGCGACCGTCACCTGGAGCTGACCGACGAGGGCCGCAGGCTGGCCACGCGTGTGATGCGCAAGCACCGCCTCGCGGAGTGTCTGCTGGTCGACGTGATCGGCCTGGAGTGGGAGCAGGTGCACGCCGAGGCCTGCCGCTGGGAGCACGTGATGAGCGAGGCCGTGGAGCGGCGCGTGCTGGAGTTGCTGCGCCACCCGACCGAGTCGCCCTACGGCAACCCGATCCCGGGCCTGGAGGAGCTGGGCGAGAAGGACGGCGCCGACCCGTTCCTGGACGAGGGCATGGTGTCGCTGGCCGACCTGGACGCGGGCACGGACGGGAAGACGGTCGTGGTCCGTCGTATCGGCGAGCCGATCCAGACGGACGCGCAGCTCATGTACACGCTGCGGCGGGCGGGCGTGCAGCCCGGCTCGGTGGTCAGTGTGACGGAGTCGGCCGGCGGGGTGCTGGTGGGCAGCGGCGGCGAGGCGGCCGAGCTGGAGGCGGACGTCGCCTCGCACGTGTTCGTCGCCAAGCGCTGAGCGTGAGAGGGCCCCGGCGCCTTCTGGCGCCGGGGCCTGTCCTCCCCTGTGCTGACCCGGAGCCCCGAGCTCTCAGGGTCATCCCCCTCGGACCGTTTTTCCCCGAGCGGTCCGCCTCCCGCCAGAAAGATCCCCTCGGCGGCGGCGATCATTCCTTGAGGGGTGTCACTCAAATGAGGGGTGTTGTCCGCAGAGGCAGCATCTTCGAATGGGCATTCGATAGTCTGCGGCGACAGTACGCCGACGGCAACGGCGCTCACAGCGCATACGGTGCGTACGACGACAACTACGGCAGTACAGCGGTACGAGGCAGGCGGAGCTGGGGGGTGCCAGGCCGATGGCACGGCGTATCGATGTGACGGGAGCGGGCGGGGTGCGCCTGGCCGCATGGGAGTTCGCGGACCCTCCCAAACCGGAGACGGAGCCCGGAGCTCCGGGCGTGCTGTTACTCCACGGTCTGATGGGCCGCGCCTCGCACTGGGCGTCCACCGCCCGCTGGCTCGCCGAGCGCCGGCGCGCCGTCGCGCTCGACCAGCGAGGCCACGGCCGGAGCGACAAGCGGCCCCAGGCCGCGTACACCCGCGAGGCCTACGTCGAGGACGCCGAGGCCGCCCTGGAACAGCTGGCCCTCGCCCCCGCCGTCCTCATCGGCCACGCCATGGGCGCCCTGACCGCCTGGCAGCTCGCCGCGAAACGCCCCGACCTGGTGCGCGGCCTGGTCATCTGCGACATGCGGGCCTCCGCGCTCGGGGCGGCCTCGCAGCGCGAGTGGGCCGCCTGGTTCCGGGCCTGGCCCGTCCCCTTCGCCACGCTCGCCGACGTCCGCAAGTGGTTCGGCGAGGACGATCCCTGGGTGGAGCGGCCGAACCCTGCCCGCGGCGCTTTCTACGCCGAGGTCATGCACGAGTCCGCCGACGGCTGGCGCCCCGTCTTCGAGCCGGAGCAGATGCTCACGACCCGGGAGAGCTGGGTGTACGACGCGCACTGGGAGGAGCTGGCTCAGGTGCGGTGCCCTGCCCTGGTCGTTCGTGGTCTCGACGGCGAGCTGGGGCGGGCCGAGGCGCAGGAGATGGTCCGGGTGCTGCCTCTCGGCGAGTATGCCGAGGTGGCCGAGGCGGGGCACCTGGTGCACTACGACCAGCCGGGGGCCTGGCGGGGGGCTGTCGAGCCGTTTCTCGACGCGGTGCACGGGGTTTGAGCCGCTTCTCGGGTGGGTGGCCCTGGAGCGTCGGCGGGCGCGGGTGCTCTGTGGTTCGTCGCGCAGTTCCCCGCGCCCCTGAGATGCTGCAGAAGCCCTGCGTCGAACAGTGCCGTCAGCCCTTGCTCACGGCCGTGAGGATTTCCGGCAGGCGGGCCGCCGTGCGCGGTGCCGCGAGCCTCAGGCCCAGGTACGTGATCGTCGCCCCGTACCCCACCCCCGCAGGCAGCAGCACCCAGCTCCAAGCATCGCCGTCCGCGCTGACGTTCAGCCAGATGGTCGCGACGATGACGGGGGAGCAGAGCAGGGCGGCGGAGATCATGCCGCCGAAGATGGAGATCCAGGCGAGGCCGGCCTGACCGGGGGCCACGTTCTTGTGGCCCTCCTGCGGGATGGAGTACGGGAAGCCGGCCGAGGCCCAGGCGCCGGTGGCCAGCATCGCCCCGAGCAGGGCGAACGACAGCCCGAGTACCTCCGGCAGCCGGTCCCAGTCGCCGAGCAGCGCGGTCGTCAGGACGGTCACGAGCGCGGAGTAGGGCAGGGTGATCACCAGCAGGGCCAGCGCCCGCCCGCGCAGCTCGGTGTATGCGTCCCGGGGCGAGGAGATGGTCAGGGCCACCATCCAGAAGGCGGAGGTGTCCTGCCCGAACTGGTTGTACATCTGGATGCCGAGCATTCCGGCGGCGAAGCACGCGAAGTAGGGGGTCCCGGTGCCCTGCACCGCGTTGTACACCGGCACGATCAGACCGATGGCCAGCGAGGTCACCCATGCGGCCTTGGTCTTCGGGTCGCGCCAGATGTAGCGCAGGGTGCGTTCCATGACCGTACCCGTGCGCCCGTCCGGCAGCAGCCGGCCGAGCCCGGCCGAGGAGCGGTCCCGGCCCCCGCTGTCGGCGGCCTGGAGGGTGGACGCGTCGGGCGAGGTCATCAACCGGGTCAGATTCCGCGCCCATACGACGAGGAGTCCCGCCAGCGCGGCCACAGACATGGCGAGTTGACCGACGGCGGTGCCGTACGACCCCTCGCTCGCCGCCCGTACCGCCCCCACCGCCGACGCGGGCGGTACCCAGGACAGCACGTCCGCGACCGGTTGCAGCCGCCCCAGGCCCCCCGAACCCAGCTGGCCCGCACCGAAGTTGACCAGCTGCATCCCGAGGGCGACGAACAGCCCGCTCAGGACGGCCAGATCACGTCCCTTCCTGCTGGTGAGCAGCCGCACGTTGGCGGCGGCGACGGCCCGCGCGAGCGCCACGCAGACCAGCAGCGCGAGGGCGACGGCGACGACGGAGAAGGCGTACCCCGCAGCCGACTGCGCCACCGACAGTGCACAGCCCGCCAGCACCAGCAGCGTGTACAGCGGTCCGATGCCGACCAGCGAGGCGGCCAGCAGCGCCCGGACCAGCGGACGGGGCTGCAGCGGCAGCAGCACCAGCCGGGTCGGGTCCAGCGTCTCGTCCCCGCTCGGGAAGAACAGCGGCATCACCGCCCAGCCCAGCGCCAGCACGGCCGTACCCGGCACGGCGACGGCCTCGGCGTGCGCATGCCCGCGCAGCGCCACGAGGCCCAGCAGCTGGAGCAGCGCGACCAGCAGCGCGACGACGGCCGAGGCGAGGAACGCGGCCCGCCGGCCGGCCGACTGCCTCAGCCCGCCCCGCAGCAGGGACAGCTTCAGCCGTACGACGGTGGAGGTCAGGCTCGTCATCGGGCCGCTCCGCCGCCCAGCCAGTCCAGATCGGACCCGGCGTCCCGGCCGCGGGCCCCCACCAGCTCCAGGAACGCGTCCTGCAGTGTGGCATGCTCCCCGCGCACCTCGGCCAGGCTCCCGGTGGACCGGATGCGTCCCGCCGCCATGACGGCCACCCAGTCGCACAGGGACTCGACCAGCTCCATCACGTGCGAGGAGAACACGACGGTGGCGCCGGAGGCGGTGTACCGCTCCAGCACCCCCCGGATCGTCTGCGCGGACACCGGGTCGACGCCCTCGAACGGCTCGTCCAGGAACAGCACTTCGGGATTGTGGAGGAGAGCGGCCGCGAGCCCGATCTTCTTGCGCATGCCGGTCGAGTAGTCCACGACCAGTTTGTGCTGCGAACCGGAGAGGTCGAGCACGTCCAGCAGCTGCGTGGCCCGCTTGTCGACCTCGGCACCGGGCAGGCCGCGCAGCCGTCCCGAGTACCCCAGCAGCTCCCGCCCCGACAGCCGCTCGAACAGCCGCAGCCCCTCGGGCAGCACCCCGATCCGGGCCTTCACGGCCACCGGATCCCGCCACACGTCATGACCGACGATCTCGACGGTTCCCTGATCGGGCCGGAGCAACCCGGTCACCATGGACAGCGTGGTGGTCTTACCGGCCCCGTTCGGCCCGACCAGCCCGACGAACTTCCCCGCGGGCAGATCTAGGTCGATTCCGCCCACGGCCACCTGTTGCCCGAATTGTTTCCAGAGTCCCTGTATGCGAACTGCTGCCTCGGTCATGCGTGCACCCTACGACCACTGCAGCGCGCCAAGGGGCGCGGGACTGTGCTGACATGCGCTCCGCCGCGTGGGCGCGACAAGCCAACGGCCAACCCGCAGCCGCCGGATCACCGCAACCAGGCAGACGCGAGGGCGAAACGGCTACCGATCCCGACCGCACGCATAAGCCAGCGGCGAGATCAACTCCTCCGCATCCGGCAGCCACCGATTCGCCGCGGTCGGCCGGCAGGCCCACTGCACGGCACCACGCGATCCGAACCGGGTGGGAGGAGCGGCCACGTAACCGCCCTCCCCCAACGGCACAAGGTCCAGCGAGGACAGCGACCACCCCAGCTTCCGCACCAGGTCCGGGACCTTCGCAGAGGCGCCCGGCAGCACGAAGAACTGCATCCGCCGGTCGGGAGTGAGCGTCACCGGTCCCAGGGTCAGCTCCATCCGCTCCATCCGGGCGAGCGCCAGGAACCCGGCGCTCTCCGGGACGGACAGCGCGTCGAACGTACGCCCCGTCGGCAGCAGGATCGACGCCGTCGGCTGCCTCTGCCACATCCGGCGCGCCACGGTCGCGCTGCCGGTCGCCTGCGTCGTCCAGTCGGGGCGCGTGGGGTGCGCACCCGGCGCGGGGCAGGAGGCGTCGCCGCACGAGCAGCGCTGCACCCCGTCGACGGCTTCCAGCCAGCTGCCCGGGAACACGTCCCAGTGCCGCTCCTCGGCGTAGCGTACGGCGGTTTCCAGCAGCGATTCCCCGCGCTGCTGCGGAATCTGAGCGGCTTCGGTGCCGGCGATCGTCTCTTCCACGCTCAACTCAACTCCCGCACCCACCTGTAGTTACGGCTGGAGCGTGCGCGGGGGAGGAGCATTGATTCCGCAAGTGGGGCGCATGGGTGCACACGCGGGGGCGCGCGGGAGGAACCAGGTCGTGGCCCGGGTAGCCAGGGAGGGGGATGGCGTCAGCCTTTACCCCGGCAAACCGCACATGTCACGCATTGACGGTATGTCAGCTGGGCAGTGATCTTCGCGACCGGATTCTTCCGGCCGGATGTTCACGCTCCAGGGGTTCGCAGGGGGTAGCACATGGCCGCAAGGCCTCTCGTGGCGAGGCAGCCGAACGAACGGCTGCAGGCACTCATCCAGGAAGCGGGGTGCTCGAACGCCGGGCTGGCCCGGCGGGTCAACATGTGCGGCGCCGAGCACGGTCTCGACCTGCGCTACGACAAGACGTCCGTGGCCCGCTGGCTGCGCGGCCAGCAGCCGCGGGGCCGCGCCCCGGCGATCATCGCCGAGGCGCTCGGGCGCAAGCTCGGCCGTACGGTCACGATCGACGAGATCGGCATGGCCAACGGCAAGAACCTCGCCTCGGGGGTCGGCCTCCAGTTCTCGCCGACGGTACTGGGGGCCATCGAGCAGGTCTGCGAGCTGTGGCGCAGCGACGTGGGGCGGCGGGACTTCCTGTCCGGCTCGTCCGTCGCCGCCTCCGCGCTGGTCGAGCCCAGCCGCGACTGGCTGATCTCGGCGCCGGACTCCCAGGTGGCCCGGCAGGCGGGCCCACGCGTGGGCCAGTCCGACGTGGCGGCCGTGCGGTCCATGACCCAGGCGCTGGTGGACCTCGACCACCAGTTCGGCAGCGGGCATGTGCGCCCGGTCGTCGTGCACTACCTCAACAGCGTCGTCTCCGGGCTGCTCGCGGGGTCGTACCGGGAGGCGGTCGGCCGGGACCTCTTCGCGACCGTGGCCCGTCTGACCGAGCTGGCCGGGTACATGGCGGTGGACACCGGGCAACCGGGCCTGGCCCAGCGCTACTACATCCAGTCCCTGCGTCTCGCGCAGGCCGCGGGCGACCGCGGCTACGGCGGGTACATCCTCGCCGCGTCCATGAGCCACCTGGCCGCGCAGCTCGGCAACCCGCGCGAGATCGCCCAGCTGGCGCGTGCCGCACAGGAGGGCGCACGCGGGCGGGTGACCCCGCGCGCGGAGGCGATGTTCCACGCGGCCGAGGCGCGCGGGCACGCCCTGCTCGGCGACGTCCGTGCCGCACAGGACGCCTCCGGGCGGGCGATCGCGGCCATGGAACAGGCGGACGCGGCCTCCGGGGACGACCCGGTGTGGATCGCGCACTTCGACGAGGCCTATCTGGCGGACGAGCTGGCGCACTGCCACCGGGACCTGGGCCAGGCCGAGGCGTCGGCGCGGTACGCCGAGCAGTCACTGGCCGGGCACCCGAAGTCCCGGGCCCGGCGACGGGCCATCGATTATGTGCTGCTCGCCACAGCCCAGGTGCAGCAGCGCGAGATCGAACAGGCCTGCAGTACCGGTCTGAAGGCCGTGGAGCTGCTGGAGACGCTCCGCTCCAACCGGGGCGCCGAGTATCTGGAGGACCTCCAGCAGCGCCTGGAGCCCTTCCGGGACGAAGCGGTCGTGCGCGAGTTCGGGGCCCGTCTCGATCTCCAGCAGGCCGCCTGAACACCAGCCCCGCGGATGCGTGAACGGACGGGAAACGGCACCCGGACGTGCGACGGATGCCATGAACAGCGCACCGCGGGGCGGTTTTGTTACCGCCGTCACAGGGAACAAGATCGCGCCCCTGACTGCGTGGCACCTGGCTCGGGGGACCCGGTAGCGTGAGCCGACGATTCCGAAGGTCCCCCATTCGTAGGAGTCCCGGTGACGCAGAGTCGACAGGGCGAGGAGCCCTCGGCGCGGCCCGCGCGCGAAGGCATCGTGCTGCCCTCCGACGGAGGCGAGCCGCTGGTGCCGGGCCTGACGGGCCCGGACCCCGTCGGGCCGGCCGGCGGCCAGGCCTGGGGCGGCCCGTGGGGCCCCGGCCAGCAGCAGGCGCCCCAGCCCGGCCAGGGCTGGCCCGCGGCCCCCGGCCAGCAGTGGGGCACCGCGGACCAGCAGCTCCCGTCCGGCAACGGCCCCGGCCCGCTGCCCCCGGAGGCCGCACCGGCTCCGGCGTACGGCGGGCAGGCGTACGGCTCCGCCGGCGGCCAGGAACCGGCGTACGGCGCGGCCGGCCAGGAACCGGCGTACGGATCGGGCGGCCAGAACCCGGCCCACGGCCCCGGCGGCCGGCAGCCCCAGTACGGCGGCGGCCAGTCCGGGTACGGCTACCCCGCCGTCTACCAGCAGCAGCCCCCGGCGCCGTCCGCCCAGGGCGCGCCCCTGCCGCCGGCCGCGCCGGACGCGTACCCGGCGCAGGGCCTGCCGCAGGGTGCCTCGCTGCCCCCGGCCGACGAGGGCGCGACCCAGTACCTGCCGCCGGTTCCCGCCGCTTCGGCGCCGGCTCCCGCAGCCGCACCCATACCCGGCGCCGTACCCGCCCCGATGGCCGCGCAGGCGCCGGCTCCCGCGGACGAGGGCGCGACGCAGTACCTGCCGCCCGTCCCGGCGGCCCCCGCCGACGAGGGCGCCACGCAGTACATCCCGCCGGTGGCCGGTGCGCTGCCGCCCGAGTCCGCCGGTGAGGAGACGCGGTACCTGGGGCGCGCGCAGCAGCCGGCCGCCCCGGCCGCCCACTCCGACGCGGAGGCCACGCAGTACATACCGCCGTACACCGGCCAGGCGCAGGGCGGGGACCGGCAGCCTCTCGCCGAGTTCGACAACCTGTTCCGCAGCGGTCCCGGCGCCGGCGAGAGCCCGGCCGGGGCCACGCAGCAGATGCCGCGCATCCAGCAGCCGAACGCCTACCCGGGACCGTCCCAGCCGTCGTACAGCCCGCCGATGGACGAGTACGAGGACGAGGGCCGTCGTGGCGGCCGCCGCTCCCGCGTGCCGCTCATCGCGGCCGCAGGCGTCGGCATCGTCGTCCTCGGGGTCGGCGCCGGTGCGATGCTCAGCGGCGGTGGGGACAAGGGCAACGACAACAAGACCGTCGCCGCCACCGGCCCGGCCACCCAGGACTCCGCCTCGGCCGCCGCCGACCCGGCCAAGCAGCAGGCGGTCGCCCTGGACAAGCTGCTCGCCGACAGCGGCAGCAGCCGTGCCTCGGTGATCCAGGCGGTGGCGAACGTCAAGCGGTGCGACAACCTGGGACAGTCCGCCTCCGACCTGCGCGACGCGGCCAAGCAGCGAGGCGGCCTGGTCACCCGGCTCGGCAAGCTGTCCGTCGACAAGCTGCCGGGCAACGCCGAGCTGACCGCGGCCCTCAACCGGGCCTGGCAGGCGTCCGCAGCCGCCGACAACCACTACGCGGCCTGGGCCGACCAGGTGGACGGCGGCCGGAAGGGCTGCCACAAGGGCCAGGCCCGCATCACCCCGCAGACCCAGGCCGGCAACCGGGAGAGCGGCACTGCCAGCCAGCAGAAGGTGAAGGCGGCCGCGCTGTGGAACGCCATCGCGCAGAAGTACGGCCTGACCCAGCGCCAGCCGACCCAGCTGTGAGGACGGCCGCGGGGGCGGCGCGGAGCGTGGACCGGGTCAGTTGAGGTCCACGTTCTCCAGCGTGCTCGTCATGTCGGTGATTCCGTCGATGCCCGAGCCCGCCGTCCTCTTCGCGGCGACCAGCCGGCCGTCCTGCACCACCTGAAGGGTCACGTCGGCGTTGACCAGCCGTGGGAAGCCGACCCCGGCGAGCTTGCCCTCGTAGGGCCAGCGCAGCTTCGGGGTCAGGCCGCCCGTGGACACCTCCAGCCCGTCGTCGAGGGCGTGCCGCACGGTGTCGGCGCTCACCTCGCCGTTGCCGATCTTCTCCAGGGCGGCCTTGAGCACGGTGTAGGCGATCCAGGTGGTCTGCACTCCGGCGTCCGCGGGGTCGATGCGGTTGTCGCCGAAGGCCTCCTCGCTGATCACCTTCTTCATCGCGTCCCAGCGCGCGTCCGACGCCACCGGGTACCAGCTGGTGATGTACGCCCCTTCGTACGGCCCCGACGCCCCGCCCGTCGCGTTGATCACGGTCTGGTCGACGCTGCCCAGCACGGTCGCCGTCCGCACCGCGGCGTAGTCCTCACGGTTGCGCCGGAAGGAGTCCATGAAGGTGTCGGTGCGGTCGCCGAGCGCAGGCACCACGCACCCCTTTCTGGTCACGTCCTTGGTCGCGGACCGCAGCGCCTGATCGGCCTGCTCGCTGTACTCCGTGGCGTCCTCGGCGGCGAGCTGGTCGGTGGCCGCGGCATGCCGGCCCGCCTTCAGGCCCGAGTCGAGCAGCACCGGCAGCTGGTCCCCGGCGATGCTGTCGGGGCGGACCAGGGAGACCGGGCCGCAGGTGCCGGCCAGGGCCCTGCCGAGGCCGGCCAGGAGGGCGGGCTGGCCCCCGTTGACCGGGTACGACATCGGGCCGGTGAACTCCTCGTTGGTGACGCCGTAGCCGCCGATGTAGGGGATGCCGGAGCTCTCCAGCGGGGCGAGGAAGGAGTCGCCGTACTGGCTGTAGGAGCCGACGACCGCGACCACGTCCTCGGCCGCCGCCCATCGGGCGCACTTCGCGGCGCCCACGCTGTCGTTGTGGTCGTTGCAGGTCAGGACCTTGATCTGGCGGCCGTTGATCCCACCGTGGGCGTTGATCCACTTGCCGTAGGCGCGGGCCATCGCGGGCATGCCGGGTTTGTTGGTCGCGTCCGTGTTCTCGGGTGCCCAGGTCATGACCTTGATCGGGCCATCCCCGGAGCCCCCCGTGGCACCGGGGATGGCCCCGCATCCGGCGGTGAGCGACGCACAGGCGGCCAGGGCACCCGCGGACAGGGCGGTGGCTCTGACGGGCCGGGAGAGGAAAGGAGGGAAGGTGCTGCGGATGCGTCGCCTGCCGGTCATGTATCCGCACGATTCCGTCACACCACTAACCCGGGAGTGACCCTCGGTCAACAAAAGGTGACACCGAGGTGAATTACGGGGGCCCGTGGGACTCCTGTGGCGAGGAACGTACGATCGACGACTGTGCAAGGTTCGGAGAACTCTTCCCGTCGCGGCCGTCGCTCCTCCACCATGGGCGGCATGCCACTGAACGACATGCCGTGGTGGCGCTGGCGCAGCAATGTGCGCTCCGCGCTGCACATGCTCTCCGATCAGGCGTTCCAGCGGGACGTCTGGCTGGCCGGCGTCGACGGATACGGCGACGTCACCGACGCGGTGTACCGGCTGGTGGAGGACACCTGGCTGGACAACTGGTCCGCCGAGAAGTACGTCGGCACGATATTCCGCGATTCGCAGGAGGCGGCGCTCGTCGACACGGCCGTCCTGCGGGTGCTGCGGATCATGCACCAGGTCGGCCCGGACGCGCCGGTCGCCGCCTACGTCGACCACCATGGGTGGCCGGAGGCGGTGCGGGCGGCCCGGGACGCCCATGTGCGCATGTCGGCGAGTGACGGGGACGACCCCGACACGCCGCCGAAGAGCCTCGAGGTGCTGCGGATCGTCACCCGGTCCGCATAGCCGGTCCGCACAGGCGGTCCGCCCAGCGGACGTCCGCCCTTGGGGCGGTACGGGCATGAGACCCTGTGGTGCATGAACGAGCAGCCCAGCCGAGCCGCGGCCCCCGCCGATCAGTACGTTCTCACCCTCTCCTGCCCGGACAAGCAGGGCATCGTGCACGCCGTGTCGAGCTACCTGTTCATGACCGGCTGCAACATCGAGGACAGCCAGCAGTTCGGCGACCACGACACGGGTCTGTTCTTCATGCGCGTCCACTTCTCGGCGGAGGCGCCGGTGACGGTGGACAAGCTGCGGGCGAGCTTCACGGCGATCGGTGACTCCTTCCACATGGACTGGCAGATCAACCGGGCCGACGAGAAGATGCGCATCGTGCTGATGGTCAGCAAGTTCGGCCACTGCCTCAACGACCTGCTGTTCCGTGCGCGGATCGGCGCGCTGCCCGTGGAGATCGCGGCCGTGGTGTCGAACCACACCGAATACGCCGAGCTGGTGGGCTCGTACAACATTCCCTTCCGCCATATTCCGGTGACGAAGGAGAACAAGCCGCAGGCCGAGGCGGAGCTTCTGGATCTGGTCCGCGAGGAGGACGTCGAACTGGTCGTCCTCGCCCGCTACATGCAGGTCCTCTCGGACGACCTGTGCAAGCAGCTCAGCGGCCGGATCATCAACATCCACCACTCCTTCCTGCCGAGCTTCAAGGGTGCGAAGCCGTACCACCAGGCGCACGCGAGGGGCGTCAAGCTGATCGGTGCGACGGCGCACTACGTCACCGCGGATCTCGACGAGGGGCCGATCATCGAGCAGGAGGTCGAGCGGGTCGGCCACGACGTGACCCCCGATCAGCTGGTCGCCATCGGCCGTGATGTGGAGTGTCAGGCGCTGGCGCGGGCGGTGAAGTGGCACGCGGAGCGGAGGATTCTGCTGAACGGCCGCCGGACGGTGGTGTTCGCCTGAGGGTGCCCGCGTTGTCCGCGTGCGGGTGCTTTGCCTTGTTCGCCCAAGGAGCGGGGGCTTTCGTCCCACGCGACTGCGGCTGCGCGGGGGTTGCTCGCGCAGTTCCCCGCGCCCCTTCGGGGCGCTCATGGCTGCGAGCCGTCTCCCGGCTGCGCGTGCGTGGGGGGCCTGTCGCGCAGTTCCCCGCGCCCCTTCGGGGTGCTCGTGGCCGAGAGTGGGGGAGGGTGGGCGCGGGCGGCACACCGCAAGCGCGGGCACGTGACCGCACCCCCTGCCCGGCCTCGGCGCCGGGCAAGGTGAGCAGGCGACCTCACATGCGGCTCAGCCCGGCTGCGGCGAACAGCACATCCCTGATCGCCTCCCGATCCCCCGCCTGCCCCGCCGCAGCCTCCTCCGGCGACACATGGCCGGCGGCCAGCTTGCAGAACTCCACCCCGTCCAGCGCGACATGGGCCACCTCGAACTCGGCGGAACCCACCGCCGCGGGCGAGTCCAGCGGGATCAGCCACTCCCCGCCGGCCGCACCCTCGATCTCCAGCCGCAGGCTCCGCCCCGGCGTCCCCGCCGGTACGAGATGCGGGGTCCGCCCGGGCGCGGACAGCCCCGCCCGCCGTCGCTCGGCGAGCGCCGCCGGCAGCATCCGGGCCGCCAGGTCGATCATCTTGTTCAGATGGCGCGGCGCGGGCGGGTCGTACGGATAGTCGACCGCCACGGCGATGTCCTCCGCGTGCACCCAGCACTCGAAGGCGCGGTCCAGCATCGCGTCGTGCAACGGCAGGTCGAAGTCGCCGTACGGCACCGTGAGCCCACCGGCGCTGCTGCCCGTGAAGGACACCGTCCGCACGAGGCTGTGGCTCTGCTCCCGCCACGGCGCCCGCACGGAGCGGGTGGGCGGGAAGTGCGACGCCCGCCAGAGTGCCTCGGTACGTGCGGCCGGTCCCGCCGTCTCCCGCCCTCCCGTGCCGCCCTCGTCGACGACCTCGGCCAGCGGATCGTCCAGGCCGACGGCCGCCGCGACCAGTCCGTCCACCGACAGCAGATGCGCGATCACCCCGGCCACGGTGGTACGACGGCTCGTCGCCGCGTCGTCCTCGAACCACCGCAGCCGCACGGGCGCGTGCCACTCGGCGTCCCCGAAGTCCTGCAGCAGCGCGTCCAGCCGCGCGGTCTCGGCGTCGTACGGAGCCGCCCACCCGGGCACCGGAATGCGCGGCGGGCGGCGGGTGAGGCAGCTCTCCAGGACCCGGGTGCGCAGCGCAGGGTCCAGGTCGAGGCTCTCGGGCTGGTGCAGCAGACCGACCGCCTCGCGCAGCCGCCGCGCCTCGTCCGCGCAGGATCCGCAGGCGCCGAGGTGCTCCTCGACGGCCGCAGTCTCCGCCGCCGAGCAGGCGGCCAGGGCCCAGGCGCCGAGGAGCGACTTCAGGACGTCGTGCGGCAGGTCGAGCGGCGCGGGCGCGAGGCCGCCGGACTCGGCGAGGTCGGGCAGGGGTTGCCCGCCGTCCTCGACGGAGGCGCGGGGCAGCGGTATGCGGGGCGGCCCGTCCGGACCGGGTCCGCTGGCCCCCGACGGCACGTCACCGGAACCGGCACCGCTGCTGTCGTGCGCCTCGAACTCTCCCGCCCCGCTCACACCGCACTCCCGTATTCCGGCGGCGTCCGGGCGTCATGGGCGGTGGACAGCAACTGCAGGCCGAGGCGGAGCCGGCGGCGGGCCTCGTCCTCGGTGACGCCGAGGTCGGCGGCGGTCTGTCGGTAGTCGCGGCGCTGGAAGTAGGCCAGTTCCAGGGCGGCGCGCAGCGGGGCCGGCATGGAGTGCACGATGTAGTCCGCGCGGGCGGCGACCGAGGCGCGGCGCAGCTTGCTCTCCAGCTCCTCCGTGGAGCCGCTCTCGCCCTGCGGGAGCGCGGCGGTCTCGGTGGCGCGCAGCCGCTGCACCGCCAGCCGGTGGGTCACGGTGGCGACCCAGGAGCGCAGGGGGCCCTGCTTGGGGTCGTAGGTGTCGGGGTGTTCCCAGACGTGGGCGAAGACCTCGCGGGTGACGCCGTCGGCGGCGCGCTCGTCGCCGAGGACGCGGTGGGCGAGGCTGTGCACGAGCGAGGCGAACCGGTCGTACAGTTCGCCGAGCGCGGCTGCTTCCCCGCGTGCGAGCCGCTGCTGCATCTTGCGGTCCCAGCGGGGCGGGACGTCCTTCTGCGCCATGCGGCCCCTCCCCTCGCCCTCGTCCGGCCCGTTCAGCGTGTCTGCACCGTCATCCCGAATGTAGTCGGCACCTCTGACAGCGCACGCCCCTTTGTGCCAATGTGCGCCCCCCGAGGCGCCGCAGGTGATAGTGCCTTCTTCGCGCATTCTTCACTCAATGAGTGTCCATCTCCGATCGAACAGGATCGATAGTGACTGAAACAAGCCCCTTGTTGATCGTGCACCGTTTGGTCGGCGAAGTTTCAGGGAACGGCCGCTGGGCAGCCGCGCGGAAAGAAACGTAGGAACTGCTTCCGTTTCCGGGCGGTTCCGGGAGATCCGGCGAGCGGAGGGGCGTGGCCGTGGCATTCAAGGTGACCGGCGTCGAGCGGGGCGAGTGGGCCGTGCTCCGCGTGTCCGGGGAGTTGGATCTGATGACCTCGCCGGTGCTGCGCCAGCGGGTGCACGACGTGGTCGCCGAGGGCCACCACAGTCTGATACTCGACCTCTCCGAGGTCTTCTTCTGCGACTCCAGCGGGGTCGGCGTCCTCGTCGCCGCACGCAGGCTGATCCGCTCCTGCCAGGGCCGGCTGCGGCTGATCCTGCCGGACCGGGGTGCGGACGACGGTTCGCACGTCAACCGGGTCCTCGGGGCACTCGGCGTCCGCCGCCTCTTCGACGTCCGCCCCGACGTCGACTCCGCGGCCTCCGACGAGGCGGGCCCCCTCTCCGCCTAGGGCGGGCCCCCTCTTGACCCGGGCGGGCCCGGTCCGCCGGACGGGCCGTAGCACTGTCCCGGCCGCCGCTACAGGGTTGTCGCAGAATTCCCCCGGTCTTGGCACAACCGCCGCTTTCCCGCCGCGTGGCCGTCATGGCCGACGTACGCTCCACCCCGGACCAACCCTCACGTCAACGTAAGGCGGCCTGAACAGACATGGTCAGCACCGAGTACGAGCGCAGGATCGCCGCCCGGTTCGCCACCTTCGACCAGGACGGCAACGGCTGGATCGACCGCGAGGACTTCAGCGCGGCGGCCAAGGCCCTGCTCGCCGAGTTCGCCGTCCCGGCCCGGTCCGACAAGGGCCAGGCGCTGTACGCCGGTGCGGAGGCGTTCTGGCAGGGCATGGCGGGCATCGCGGACCGGGACGGCGACCAGCGCATCACCCGAGAGGAGTTCGTCACCGGCGCGGTCAAGCGCCTGCGCGACAACCCCGGGCGCTTCGCCGAGATCGCCCGCCCCTTCCTCCATGCGGCCCTCGCCGTGGCCGACCCGGACGGCGACGGCCGTGCCACCGTCCCCGACACCGTCCGCGTCCTGTGCGTCTTCCACGTCCCCGAGGAGATCGCCCAGGTCACCGCCGTCGCCCTCGACACGGACGGCGACGGGACGGTCGGAGAGGCGGAGGTCATTCCGGCGTTCGCGCGGTACTTCACGGTGCCCGAGTAGGCGCACCCTCGGGGCGCAGCCCGGCCGTGCGTGTGCACGACGCGGGGCATCCGACGGCGCCGACCGGTCGGATCCGCTCGCGCCGGGCCCAACTTGTCCAGACACCTTTTCTCCATGGAGTGATCGACCGATGTTCCCGCGGCCGTACCGGTGAGTACCTGAAGCCGAGATGTCATGTACGCGCACCGCCAGCCAAGCACGGGTCGGGGACGACCCCACTTCCACCTGGAGAGCGCATGGTCTCGCGTCGTACTGCTGCCGCCCTCACCTCCGCAGCGGCGGCCGCGCTGCTCGGCCTCGGCAGTTACACGGCCCCCGCCGCGACCGCGGCCACCGGCACCGACCTTTCGGTGTTCGCCTGGAACGTCGATCTCGGCACACCGATCGTCGACAGCACCCAGAACGAGAAGGCGGCCCAGCGCACCCCGGTCATCGAGTCGATCGTCCGCAGGCACAGCGCCGACGTGGTCGTGCTGGACGAGGACTTCAACAACACCTCGACCGCCGACATCACCGCCAAGCTCGCCGACCTGTACCCCTACCACACGCCGGTGGTCGGCCAGAGCTGCTCCGGCGGTGGCTGGACGGGCATCAGCGGTGACTGCTCCAACTCGTGGTTCGTCATCAACGGCGGCACGATGATCCTGTCCAAGTACCCGATCACCGCCCAGTACGCCCACATCTTCAGCAACTCCACCTACGGCACCTGGGACTACCACGCCAACAAGGGCGCGGCGCTGGTGCAGATCGACAAGGGCGGCGTGAAGAGCTGGGTCGTCGGCACCCACCTGCAGGCCGACGAGTCCGGCACCTCCACCGACACCACGCAGTCCACCCGGCTCGCCCAGCTCGGCGAGATCCGCACCTGGGTGGACGGCATCGCCGGCTCCAGCGGTCCGGTGCTGATCGGCGGAGACCTGAACGTGGAGTACTACGGCGGCCGTTCGCGCGGCGACTACGCCAACGCCCAGAGCGCGGCGAACGGCGTGCTCGGCACCCCGGCCGCCGACCCGGGCCAGACCCTGCGGACCATGGACTGCCCGGTCTCCGCCTGGTGCCAGTACATGTCCGGCGTCGAGACCTTCCCGAAGGACTACCGGGACGACCTCGACTACATCGGCCATCTGAACGCCCCGGGCCGCCCGGTGCCGGCGGCGGTGTCCGCCGTCAAGGCGGACTTCGACCCCCAGCCCGGCTGGACCAGCGGACAGATCGACACCAACGCGCCCAGCGACCACTACCCGGTCGAGGCGACGTTCCGGCTGAACTGACGCGGGTGCGCAGCAGCCGGTGAGGAACCCGCCCCCGGGTCAAGGACCTGGGGGCATCTCCCCGGGCGGGGTCAGGAGAACCGCTCCCGCAGCTTGTACTTGAGCACCTTGCGCAGGGTGTCGTTCCGCGGCAGGGCGTCCACCACCTCCAGCCGCTCGGGCAGTTTGTGGACCGACAGCCCCTTGGCCCGCAGATGGGAGACGGCCTCCGCAAGCGTCAACTCGGCGGCGCCCGGCCGCCGTTCGACCACCGCGCAGACCAGCTCCCCGCGCTCCGCGTCCGGCAGTCCGATCACCGCCGCATCCCCCACCGCCGGATGCGCGGCGAGCAGGTCCTCGATCTCCTTCGCCGAGATGTTCTCGCCCTTGCGGATGATCACGTCCTTCAGCCGGCCGGTGAGCACGAGGTGCCCGGAGCCGGTCAGACGGCCGAGGTCGCCGGTGCGCAGAAAGCCCTCCTCGTCGAAGGCCGCGGCCGTCTGGGCGGGGTCCAGATAGCCCCGGCAGACCGCCTCGCCGCGCAGCCGCACCTCGCCGTCCACGACCCGTATCTCCATCCCCTCCGGCGGGCGTCCCTCGGTCGTCGCGAGGTTCTCGGGCGTGTCCTCGGGGTCCCCCATGGTGATCATCGGCACCTCGGTCATGCCGTAGCCGTGGGTGAGCTGCACGCCCATCTCGCGGACGACCGCGTGGTAGACCTCGGGGGGCTTGGGGGCCCCGCCGCCCGCGAGCAGCCGCAGGGAGGGGATGACCTTCTCCCCGGGCCGCCTCCGCTGCTCGGCCAGGAACATCGAGTAGAACGCCGTCGAGCCGCCGGCCACCGTCACCCCGTGCCGCCGGTACCCCGCCAGTGCGTCCGGCAGTGCGAACTGCTCGAACATCACCGCGGGGAAGCCGTAGAGAAGGAGCATGACCGTGTAGTCGGGGCCCGCGATGTGCGCGTACGGGAAGGCCATCGAGCCCACGTCGTCCGGCGTGAGGCGCAGCGCGTGCGCGAGGCAGGAGCCGCCCGCGATCAGCGAGCGGTCGGTGTGCAGGACTCCCTTGGGGTCGGAGGTGGTCCCCGAGGTCCAGTAGATCCAGCGGACCGATGTGCCGTCCGCCGGGGGAGCGGGAAGGACGGACGGATCGCCGTCGGGGAGGGTGTCGTACGCCTCGAACACGCCCTTCGCGCCGAGCCGCCGGGCCATCTCCGTGTGGTCGTGGCCGCGCCAGACGCCCGGCACGGCGAAGAACTCGGCCCTGGACTCGCGCAGTGCGAAGCCGACCTCCCGGTCCCGGTAGAACGGGATGACCGGGGACTGCACGGCGCCGATCCGGGCCAGCGCGAAGGACAGCAGGGCCGTTTCGATGCGGGTGGGCAGCTGCCAGGCGACCACCGTGCCGGGGCGCACGCCCATGCCGTAGAGGCCAGCGGCGACCCGCTCGGCGCGCTCGCGCAGCTCGCCGAAGGTCAGCCGGCGGTCGTCCTGCAGGAGGACGGGGTGCTCCGGGGTGAGGCGGGCCCGGCGGTCCACCAGCTCCCACAGGGTGCGCGCGGCGCTCAGGGCATGTGCGGTGTCGTTCACGTCGACCCCCTGGACAGCTGACGGTGCGTCAGATCGTGGGCAGAGCGTAGGGCCGTGCGCCTTGTCGGTCCAGGGGTGCGGGGCTAGCCTGCTGGAAACGGTAAATCTGACGGTCCATCAGATCGATAGGTGGGGATCCATGCCCGAACTGCCCCGCATCATCAGCGTCGACGACCATGTGATCGAGCCCGCCCACCTCTTCGAGACCTGGCTGCCGGCCAAGTACCGGGACCGCGGCCCCAAGCCGCTGACCGCAGGGATCGGGGAGCTGGCGTACGTCGGCGGGAAGTACCAGATCACCATGGATCCGGAGGGCCAGCCGACCGACTGGTGGATCTACGAGGACCTGAAGTTCCCGTACAAGCGCAACATCGCGGCCGTCGGCTTCGACCGGGACGAGATGACCCTGGAGGGGATCACCCGCGAGCAGATGCGGCGAGGCTGCTGGGACCCGAAGGCACGGCTCGCCGACATGGACCTCAACCACGTCGAGGCCAGCCTCTGCTTCCCGACCTTCCCGCGCTTTTGCGGGCAGACCTTCGCCGAGGCGCACGACAAGGAGGTCGCCCTCGCCTGCGTGCGCGCCTACAACGACTGGATGGTGGAGGAGTGGTGCGGGGACAGCGCAGGGCGCCTGATCCCGCTGTGCCTGATCCCGCTGTGGGACGTGGACCTGGCCGTCGCCGAGATCCGGCGGAACGCGGCGCGCGGGGTACGCGCGGTGACCTTCTCGGAGATCCCCACCTACCTGGGGCTGCCGTCCATCCACTCCGGGTACTGGGACCCGTTCTTCGCGGTGTGCCAGGAGACCGGGACCGTCGTCAACATGCACATCGGCAGCAGCTCGCAGATGCCCGCCGCCTCCCCGGACGCGCCGCCCGCCGTCCAGGCCTCGCTCAGCTTCAACAACGCGATGGCCTCGATGATGGACTACCTGTTCAGCGGGGTGCTGGTGAAGTTCCCGACCCTCAAACTCGCCTATTCCGAAGGCCAGATGGGCTGGATCCCGTACGCCCTGGAGCGGGCCGACGACGTGTGGGAGGAGCACCGCGCCTGGGGCGGGGTGCGCGATCTGATCCCGGAGCCGCCGTCGACGTACTACTACCGGCAGATCTTCTGCTGCTTCTTCCGCGACAAGCACGGGGTCGCCTCGATCGACGTCGTCGGCCGCGACAACGCCACCTTCGAGACCGACTACCCGCACGTCGACTCGACCTTCCCGCACACCAAGGAGGTCGCCCTCGACCATGTGAAGGGCCTCGACGACGAGACCGTCCACAAGCTGATGCGGGGCAACGCCATCCGCATGCTGGACCTGGACCTCGACAGCTGATGGACCTCTCGTACACGCCCGAGGAGGAGGAGTTCCGGGCCCGGCTGCGCGAGTGGCTCGCCAAGGTGCTGCCCACCCTGCCGGCCAAGCCGTCCCCGGACGACTGGCCCGGCCGCCGCGCCTACGACCTCGGCTGGCAGCGGATGCTCCACGACGCGGGGTACGCCGACGTCCACTGGGACGCCTCCCCGACCATGCGGCTGATCTTCCTGGAGGAGACCGAGAAGGCGGGCGCCCCCTATGTGGGAGCCAACTTCGTCGGGCTGCTGCACGCCGGGCCGACCATCGCCGCCGAGGGCACCCCCGGGCAGCGGGCGCGCTGGCTGCCGCCGATCCTGCGCGGGGACGAGGTGTGGTGCCAGGGCTTCAGCGAACCGGAGGCCGGCTCCGACCTCGCCGCGCTGCGCACGCGTGCGTGGCGGGACGGCGACGACTACGTGGTGACCGGTTCCAAGATCTGGACCTCGCACGCCGAGGTCGCCGACTGGTGCGAACTGCTGGTCCGCACGGATCCGCAGGCGCCCAGGCACAAGGGCATCACCTGGCTGGCCATGCCGATGGCCGCCGAGGGCGTCACCGTACGGCCGCTGCGCACGCTCGCCGGGTCGGCCGAGTTCGCCGAGGTGTTCCTGGACGAGGTCCGGGTGCCGGTGGCCAACCGGGTCGGGGCGGAGAACGACGGCTGGCGCGTGACCATGGTGACGCTGTCCTTCGAGCGCGGCACGGCCTTCGTCGGCGAGGTCGTCGCCTGCCGTCGGGTGCTCGGCGAACTGGCCCGCACGGCACGGGAGAACGGCCGCTGGGACGATCCGGTCCTGCGCCGGCGGCTCGGGCGGCTGGGCGCGGAGTTCCGGGCGCTGTGGCGGCTGACCCAGTGGAACGTGAGCGAGGCGGAGGCGAGCAGCGGGGTGCCGGGCGTCGGGGGTTCGGTTTTCAAACTGAGGTACTCGCACGCCCGTCAGGAGCTGTACGACACCGCCGCCGAGGTGCTCGGCCCGGACAGCCTCGACCTGGACCGGCCCTGGGTCCTGGACCGGCTCTCCTCGCTGTCGTACACCATCGCCGCCGGCACCTCGCAGATCCAGCGCAACATCGTCGCCGAGCGCATCCTCGGCCTGCCCAGGGGGCGGTGACCGTGCGGTTCCGACTCACCGAGGAACAAAGGGCGTTGCGGACCGGCGTGCGGCAGCTGCTGGAGCGCCGGTTCGGCGCGGACGCGCTGCGGGCGGCCGTGGCCCGGCCCGGGCACCTGGACCGGGAGCTGTGGCGGGAGCTGGGCGCGGCGGGCCTGTTCGCGCTCCGGCTGCCGGAGGAGGAGGGCGGGGTCGGTCTGGGCCTGCCGGAGGCGGTGCTGGTCTTCGAGGAGACCGGCCGCGCACTGCTGGCGGGGCCCGTGCTGGCCACCCACCTGGCCGCCGGCACCGTACCCGGCGCCGCCACCGGGGAACGGGTCGTGGCCCGCGCGGACGGCTCGCTGGTGGAGTGGCTGGACGCGGCGGACGTGGTGTGCGGGGACGCCTCCGGGGCCGTACCCCTGCGCTCGGTGGACCCGCTGACGCCGCTGCACCGTGTTCCCGCCGGTCCCGGCGCCTCCGGTGCCGGTGCACCGGACCCGGTGGCCGTGCTGCTCACCGCCGCCGAGCAGCTTGGCACGGCCACGCGCGCGTGCGAGCTGGCCGTGCAACACGCCCGGGCGCGTGAGCAGTTCGGGCAGCCGATCGGGGCCTTCCAGGCGGTCAAACACCTGTGCGCCGACCTGCTGGTGCGTGCCGAGACGGCCCGCGCCGCGGTCTACGCGGCTGCCGTGACCGCCGACCGCTGTGACATCGCCGCCGCCCGGCTGCTCGCCGACGAGGCCGCCGTGCGCGGGATGCGCGACTGCCTCCAGGTGCACGGCGGCATGGGCTTCACCTGGGAGGCCGAAGTCCATCTGCATCTCAAACGGGCCTGGGTGCGGGCCCGTCGTGGTGGTGGGGGTACGCAGAGTGAGGACGTGCTTGCCGCCGACCTGGTGGCCTGATCGCCCGGCGGCACGCCGGGCCGGACCGCCGGCGCGACGCCGGCTCGGGATGTCGCGGATCGTGGCATACCGGAATCACAGAGCGTCGATACCGGGTTGTGTCCATCGCGTGACTCGTCACGTCCTGGAGTCGGGTGCCCCCTCCGGTACCTTGTGTGGGATGCGAGTGGCTGCGAGCACGAGCCGTGCCGGTGGTGCCCCCGGGGTGTCGCCGGACTGCGGGGTGTGCACCCCCGCTCGCGGGGCGGTCAGGGCCTCTGCCCCCGCCTGTTCGACTCCCCGGCATGCGCCTCGCACAGCATGGCGCACGCGTACTCCTTCGCGCTGGAATATGCCCGAAGCGCTTGTTGGGGTGACTGTACGTCAACCATGCTGTCTCGCAAGGGAGTCACGGTCCGTGACCCTTGCTCTGGCCATTGTTCTGGCCATGCAGAAAATGGCTACGATCGTGGCCCTCGTCGTGCTGCTCGCCGCGGCTTTCGCCGCGGCGTCCGGGTGGCGTGGGGTCATGTGTCCGCCGGTTCGGATGGTGTGAGCGGTGCAGGTGCTTCAAGTGCAGCTGGAGATCCGGCCCGACCCCGCGGAGGTGGGACGGGCCAGGAAGTGGGCGCGCTCGCGCCTCGCCGGGCTCGGTATAGGGGCCGACGAGCCGTTGGCCGAGACCCTGGTCCTGCTCGTCTCCGAGCTGGTGACCAACGCCGTGGTGCACACCGGCCGCCCGGCCGTACTGCGACTGTCCCTGCCGGGCGCCGCGGAGGAAGCGGCGAAGGAGACGGAGGCGGACGAGTCGGCCACCGTGCGGCTGGAGGTGGCCGACTCCAGTTCCCGTGCGCCCGTTCCGCGCTGCGTGGGCAGCGATGCCACCGGAGGCCGGGGTCTGGCGCTCGTCGACTGCCTCGCCGACCGCTGGGGCTGGAACCCCGAGGGCTCCGGCAAGAGCATCTGGTGCGAGCTGGACCGCTGCTCCGAGGCCCGCGAGGGCGCAGCGGTGGCGTACGGAAGCGGTCTGTCCGCGTACGAGGACCTTGCGTTCGAAGCGGTGTAGGCCCCTCCGTGCGGCAGTGCGCCGGGGATGCACCCGTGCGCGTCCCGTATGAACAGGGCGAAGACAATAAACCCCCGTACCGGTGTTGACGGCGTGTGACCGTATGAACACGCTGGTGAGCAACGATTCGCCGCGAGGGGACGACGAGGGCTCGGGTGACGACAGCCCTCGTCGAGTGTGGGTCGCACCGGATGGCGGCGCGAGTCGCATACAGGGGGCGCGCCGCCAACCGGGCTCCACGCTCCGCCGACCCGGCGTCACAAGGGCGGCCGTCGGGCCTCGTGGGACGGCCGTCGGCCTCGCAGGGCGGCTGTAGGGCCGCACGGGACGGCTGCCGGATCTCGCAGGACGGCCGTCGGGCCTCAGAGGACGGCTACCGGCGCCACCGGTGTCCCCGTCGCGCCGACGAACGGCTCGGGCATCGCTGACAACAGGAACGCGTACCGCCCTTCTTCTCCACAGGCTGTGGACAACTCTTCGAGATTCCAGTTCTGCCCCTGGAGCATCCCCATCTCCACCAGGTCCAGGGCATGTACCGGCAGCCATAGATTGTCGATCTCCGGCGGAAATATCTCAAATGTGAGCGTGTCGTTCGCGACCGCCGCCACATCGCGCGCGTGGAACCACTCCGGGCAGCGCACCGAGAGGCCTGGCGACGGATAGCCGTACCCGTGCTTGTCCCCGGCCAGACAGACCTGCACCTGACCCGTGCGCACCAGGACCACGTCCCCCGTGCGCACCCGTACCCCGCCGAACTCCTCGGCCGCCGCCAGGTCCTCCGGTGTGACCGCGTGCCCGCCCGCCAGCCGGTCCACGCCGCGCGCGCGTGCCACGTCCAGCAGGACTCCGCGCGAGACGATGTGCCGCGCCTTGTCGATCCCGCAGAACTCCGCACCGCCGTGCGCGGTGACCGTCCGCGCCGGGCGGCCGTTGTAGAGCTTCCCGGAGTGCGAGACGTGGGTCAGCGCGTCCCAGTGGGTGCCCGCCTGCAGCCCCATGGTCACCGCGTCGTCGCTGCACGCCACCGTGCCCGGCCCGAACAGCTCCTGGTTGATCTGCACCATCGTGTGCAGCGGATTGACCCGCCCGGGGATCATCCCGGTCTGCACCCCGTCCTGCTGCAGCGGCAGCGCGAGCGGCACCCTGCGGCCGGTGCGGACGCAGGCCGCGGCCTCGCGCACCACCTCGCCGGTGATCAGGTTCAGGGTGCCGATCTCGTCGTCGGCCCCCCAACGCCCCCAGTTGTTCACGCGCTTGGCGATGTCGTGGAACTCGGCGGGCAGTGACATCGGTGCCTCCCCAGGGCTTGTGTCCGCACATCTGACGGGCCATAAAATCTAACGGTCCGTCAGAAACAGCGGGAAGGGGCCGGACGTGGGGAACTTCTTGGCAGGCAAGGTGGTCGCCGTGACGGGCGCCGGGCGGGGCATCGGGCGGGCGGTCGCGCTCGCGGCGGCGGCCGAGGGTGCGAAGGTCGTCGTCAACGACTACGGGGTGGCCGCCGACGGCACCTCGCCGACGAGCGAGGTCGCCGACGCCGTCGTCAAGGAGATCGAGGCGGCGGGCGGCGAGGCGGTCGCGGTCGCCGACGACATCTCCACGATGGCCGGCGGGCAGCGGGTCGTGGATGCGGCCCTGTCCTCGTACGGCCGTCTCGACGGGGTCGTCTGCGTCGCCGGGATCCTGCGCGAACGCATGCTGTTCAACATGTCCGAGCAGGAGTGGGACCCGGTGGTCGCCACCCACCTCAAGGGAACGTTCACCGTCTTCCGGGCCGCCTCGGCCGTCATGCGGAAGCAGAAGTCCGGCACCCTCATCGGCTTCACCAGCGGCAACCACCAGGGCTCCGTCTCGCAGGCCAACTACAGCGCCGCGAAGGGCGGGATCATCTCGCTGGTCCGCAGCGCGGCCCTGGGACTGCACAAGTACGGCGTGACCGCCAACGCGGTCGCCCCCGTGGCCCGTACGCGGATGTCGGCGGGCGTCCCGATGGAGCTGAAGGAGATCGGCGAGCCGGAGGACGTGGCCGCGCTCGTCGTGTACCTGCTGTCGGACCCCGCCAAGGAGCAGGGCATCACCGGGCAGGTGTACACGATCGCCGGGCCGAAGATCGCGGTCTGGGCCCAGCCGCGGGAACTCCGTTCGGTGTACGGGGAGGGGGCCTGGACGCCGGAGCGGATCGCGGAGCTCCTGCCCGGGTCGGTGGGGGTGGATCCGATGCCGATGCTCTTGCAGCTGGCGGCCATGGAGAGTGCCGCCCGCGAGGGGTCTCGGCCGAACGCCTAGGAGCTCGGGGATGCGTCGTACGGCGGCGGCGGATCTTCTGCGGCCGGTGGCGCTCACGCGGCGGAGCCGCATGTCGATGCAGTCCCGCGCCCCTGGGTTTCTCGATGTGACCGGTGCTGTGAGGAGACCCCTGTGGACTTTGAATTCGCTGCCGAGGACGAGGCGTTCCGGACCGAGGTCCGTGCCTGGCTGGCCGCCCACGCGGGCGGCGCGACGGACAGGCGTACGTGGGAGAAGACCCTCGGCGCGGCCGGCTGGATCGGGCTCGGCTGGCCCGAGTCCGGGTACGGGAACCGCACCGCCACCCTCACCCAGCAGGTCGCCTGGGCCGAGGAGTACGCCCGCTCGGGCGCACCCCCGCGGTCCGGGCACATCGGGGAGAACCTGCTGGCTCCCACGCTCATCGCCCACGGCACCGCGGAGCACAAGAGCCGCTTCCTGCCGCCCGTCGCCGCAGGCGAGGAGCTGTGGTGCCAGGGATACAGCGAACCGGGCGCCGGGTCCGATCTGGCGGGCATCCGTACCTCGGCGGTGCGGGAGGGGGTGTCCTACCGGATCACCGGTCAGAAGATCTGGACCTCCCTCGCCCACGAGGCCGACTGGTGCTTCGTCCTGGCCCGGACCGAGCCGGACTCGCGCCGCCACCACGGTCTGAGCTTTCTGCTCGTCCCCATGAACCAGCCGGGCCGTGTCGAGGTCAGGCCCATCCGTCAGATGACCGGGACGAGCGACTTCAACGAGGTCTTCTTCGACGGGGCGCACGCGCGCGTGGAGCACGTCGTCGGAGGCGCGGGGCAGGGCTGGCGGGTGGCGATGAGCCTGCTCGGCTTCGAGCGCGGGGTGTCGACACTCGCCCAGCAGATCGGATTCGCCGAGGAACTGGCGCGGGTCGTACGCACGGCCCTCGGCACCGGAGCCGCCGACGACCCGGTCGTACGCGCCCGGCTCGTGCGCCAGTGGGCCGAGCTGCGCACCATGCGCTGGAACGCCCTGCGCACCCTCGGCGGCTCCGGTGACGCGGGCGCGCCCAGTGTCGCCAAGCTGCTGTGGGCGAACTGGCACCAGCGGCTCGGGGAGCTGGCCGTCCAGGTCCGGGGCGCGGCCGCCTCCGCGGGGCCCGCGGACTGGTCACCGGCGGCGCCCTACGAACTCGACCCCGACCAGCACCTGTTCCTCTTCTCCCGGGCCGACACCATCTACGGCGGCTCGGACCAGGTCCAGCGCACGATCATCGCCGAGCGGGTGCTCGGCCTGCCGAGAGAGCCGAAGGGGGTCGTGTGATGCGTGGTGTGGTGTTCGACGGCAAACAGGTCCAGGTGGTGGACGACCTGGCGGTGCGGGAGCCGGAGCCCGGTGAGGTGCTGGTGGCGGTCTCGGCGGCCGGGCTGTGCCACAGCGACCTTTCGGTGGTGGACGGCACCATCCCCTTCCCGGTCCCCGTGGTGCTGGGCCACGAGGGCGCGGGCCTGGTCGAGGCCGTGGGACCGGGCGTGACCCATGTGGCCCCCGGCGACCACGTGGCCCTGTCCACGCTCGCCAACTGCGGCACCTGTGCGGAGTGCGACCGGGGCCGCCCGACGATGTGCCGCCGGGCGATCGGCCGTCCGCAGCAGCCCTTCACGCGGGGCGGGCGGACGGTGTACCAGTTCGCCTCCAACTCGGCCTTCGCGGAACGCACGGTCGTGAAGGCCGTGCAGGCGGTGCGGATCCCGAAGGACATCCCGCTGCAGGCGGCGGCGCTGATCGGCTGCGGGGTGCTCACCGGGGTCGGTGCGGTCCTCAACCGGGCGCGGGTGGACCGCGGGGACAGCGTGGTCGTCATCGGCACCGGCGGCATCGGGCTGAACGTCCTGCAGGGCGCGCGCATCGCCGGGGCGCTCAGGATCGTGGCCGTGGACGCGAACCCGGCGAAGGAGGCGGCGGCCCGGCAGTTCGGCGCGACCGACTTCCTGACCTCGGTGGACGGCGTCCGGGACATCCTGCCGACCGGCGCCGACCATGTCTTCGAGTGCGTCGGCCGGGTGGAGCTGATCCGCCGGTCGATCGACCTCCTCGACCGGCACGGCCAGGCCGTCCTGCTCGGCGTGCCCGCGGCGAGTGCCGAGGCGTCCTTCCTCGTCTCCTCGATGTTCCTGGACAAGGCGATCCTCGGCTGCCGCTACGGCTCCTCCCGCCCCCAGCGGGACATCCCCCTGTACGCCGAGCTGTACCGCCAGGGCCGCCTGCTCCTGGACGAGTTGGTGACGGCGGCCTATCCGGTGGAGGACTTCGAGAAGGCGCGGGCCGAGGCGGAGGCGGGGCGGGTGGCACGGGCGGTGCTCACCTTCTGAGGCGCCGACGGGTGTCCACAGCCGCGAAGTTGTCCACAGGCGGGGGAAATTGCCGAGAGGACTGTCGGCGGCGACCTCTACCGTCATCGCATGACCTACCGCGACGTCGCCTCGAAACCGGTGCTGACCTGGACCTGTGTGGCCATGGGTGCCCGCATGCCGGTGGCCATGGCCCCGCTGGCCCTGGTCTTCCTGGTCCGTGAACGCCCGGGCGGCTACTCGCTGGGCGCCGCCCTCGCCGCGGCCTACGTCATCGGCGAGATCCTCGGCGCCCCGGTCCTCGGCATGCGCCTGGACCCGCGCCGGGCCCGCCCGCATCTGGCCGCAGGACTGGCGGCCGGGGCCGCCGGCTTCGCGTGCCTGGGCACGTTTCCCGGCGTGCACCCCGTGCTCCTCGCGGCGTTCGCGTTCCTCGCCGGTGCCGCGCCCTCGGCCGCCTCCGGAGGACTGCGGGCCCTGCTGACCTCGCTTGTCCCCGGCCACGCCGCCGCGCAGGCCCTGTCGGTCGAGTCCATGCTGACCTCGGGCATCTGGGCGGTGTCCCCGGCCGCGGTGACTGGCCTCGCGCTCGGTGTCGCCCCGGGCATACCGCTGGTGCTCGCGGCGGCTTTGATGGCCGCCTCGGTCGCGGGGCTGTGGCTGCTGCCCGAGGGGTGGCAGGCGGAGGAACACACCGGGGGCACGCCCAGACTCCGTGTGCTGGCGGGCGCCTGGCCGGTGTACGTCACCGGTGCGGCCGGACTGTCCCTGCTCGCCCTCGCCGAATTGGTTCTGCCCGCGCTCCTGGAACAGCGCGGCATCGGCGTCGGCTGGGCGGGACCGCTGCTGCTGGGCATGTCGGCGGCCGCGGGCGTGGGCGCGTTCCTGTACGGGCTGCGCACCTGGCCGGGCCGGCTGGCAACGCGCAGCGTGGTGCTGCTGTGTGCGATGGCGGCGGTCCTGACCGCGGTCGCGCTGATACCGTCCGGGCCCGGCATGGCGGCCGGGCTGGCGGTGGCGGGGTTGCTCCAGTCGGGGGCGATGCTCACCCGCAACCTGTCCCTGCGCGAGGCCCTCCCGCCCGAGGCCCTGGCTGCCGCCTACTCGGTCATGTACGCGGCCGTCGGCGCCGGATACGCGGCCACCGGTTCCCTGGCGGGCGCCCTGCTCACCCGGACCGCTCCCTCGACGGCGATCCTGGCGGGGGTGGGGCTGACCCTGACGCTCACGGGGGTGGGCTGGTGGGGAGAGAGACGCAGGGCGGGCCGGGCGGCGGGGGTGGGGGAGGCTGCCGCCGTGGCGTCCGCGAGCGTCCAGGACCGGCTGCCCACGGTGCCGTAGCGCCGGGGTGCGGTCGGTGGGGTTGCCGTGGTCTCCGAGTGCGGTCGGCGGGTGTCCGCAGCGCCCGAGTGCGGTCGGTGTCGGCGCGTCGGTGGGCGTCGGCCGGCAGGCGCCGTCGGGGAGCGGCCGCACCCGGGCATCCCGGTCACGGCCCAGTCACCTCACGGCCCCGTCACTCCGCCGTCCCCGTCACCCAGTCGACCCGCCGTCCCCGTCACCCAGTCGACCTGCCGACCCGCCGTCCCCGTCACCCAGTCGACCTGCCGACCCGCCGACCCGCCGTCCCCGTCACCCAGTCGACCCGCCGTCCCCGTCGCTCTCACCCCCGGCTTCCCACCTCGCCGTACTGCTCGCCGGTTTCACCGACCCCCGTTCGGAAGGTTCGTCGGTATGCCGTGGGGGTCACGCCGAGGGCCTGTTGCAGATGCTGGCGCATCGACTGCGCCGTGCCGAAGCCCGCGTCGCGGGCCACCTGGTCGACGGAGAGGCCGGTGGACTCCAGCAGGTGGCGGGCGCGTTCGACGCGCTGCTGGGTGAGCCACTGGCCCGGGCTGATGCCGACCTCCTCACGGAAGCGGCGGGTGAAGGTGCGCACCGACATGGCCTCCTGCCCGGCCATGTCCCGCAACTGGATCGGCTCGTGCAGCCGGCCGAGGGCCCAGGCGCGGGCGACGGTCGTGGTGGCGAGCTGCGGGTCCGGGACCGGGCGGTGGATGTACTGGGCCTGACCGCCGTCGCGGTGGGGCGGGACGACCGTGCGGCGGGCCACGTCGTTGGCGATCGCCGTGCCGTGGTCGCGGCGCACGATGTGCAGGCACAGGTCGATCCCGGCGGCCACTCCGGCCGAGGTCAGCACATCGCCGTCGTCGATGAACAGCACGTCCGCGTCCACCTTCACCCGTGGGAACATCCGCTGGAAGCGCTCGGCGTCCGCCCAGTGCGTGGTGGCCGGACGGCCGTCGAGGAACCCGGCGGCGGCCAGGACGTACACACCGGTGCAGATGGAGGCCAGCCGGGTGCCGGGCCGGATGCGGCCGAGCGCGGCGGCCAGCTCGTCCGTCAGCCTGCCCTCGTCGTAGACCGGGCCCAGTTCGTACGACGCCGGGACGATCACGGTGTCGGCCGACTCCAGGGCCTCGGGACCGTGCGGGACCTGCACCGCGAAGTCGGCGTCCGTCTCGACCGGGCCGGGCGGCCGGACCGAGCACGTCACCACCTCGTACAGGAGCCGCCCCTCGGCGTCCCGCGGCCGCCCGAAGATCCGGTGCGGGATGCCCAGCTCGAAGGGGAGCAGCCCGTCCAGGGCGAGGACGACGATCCGGTGCGGGCGGAAAACCTGGCCGACAGTCATGGCCCGATCCTATCGAATGCTGGCCTTCGGGCCACTCGATGCGCGGGACCGGAAACCCGACCCTTTATGACGTGACTCAGACAACCGAAGCCGCAGCCCAGCTCCAGGCCCCGCCCGCCCGGCGCCGCCGCGTGCACCGCGCCTGGTTCGTCGCCGCCGTCACCTTCGTCACGATCATCGGCGCGGCCGCCTTCCGCTCCCTGCCCGGCCTCCTCATCGACCCCCTGCACGAGGAGTTCGGCTGGTCGCGCGGCACGATCGGCGCGGCCGTCTCGATCAACCTCGCGCTCTACGGCCTCACCGCGCCCTTCGCCGCCGCGCTGATGGACCGCTTCGGCATCCGCCGGATCGTCGCCGTCGCGCTGACCGTGATCGCGCTCGGCTCCGGCCTGACCGTGTGGATGACGGCGGCCTGGCAGCTGCTGCTGTGCTGGGGCCTGCTGGTGGGTCTCGGCTCCGGGTCCATGGCCCTCGCCTTCGCCGCGACGGTCACCAACCGGTGGTTCACCGAGCGGCGCGGCCTGGTCAGCGGCATCCTCACCGCCGCGTCCGCCTCCGGCCAGCTGATCTTCCTGCCCCTGCTGTCCTGGATGGTCGAGTCGTACGACTGGCGCCCGGCCGCCGTCACGGTCGCCCTGGCCGCCCTCGCCGTCGTCCCCTTCGTCTGGCTGCTGCTGCGCGACCACCCGGCCGACGTGGGTCTGAAGCCCTACGGCGCGCAGGAGTTCGTGCCCAAGCCGCCGCCCGTCACCGGTGCCGCCCGCCGCGCGGTCACGGTCCTGCTCTCCGCGGTGCGCACGGGCCCGTTCTGGTTGCTCGCCGGCACCTTCGCGATCTGCGGGGCGTCCACCAACGGCCTGGTCCAGACCCACTTCGTGCCCGCCGCCCACGACCACGGCATGCCCGTGACGGCAGCGGCCTCGCTGCTCGCGGTGATCGGCGTGTTCGACGTCGTCGGCACGATCGCCTCCGGCTGGTTCACCGACCGCTTCGAACCGCGCCGCCTGCTGGCCGTCTACTACTCCCTGCGCGGCATATCGCTCCTGTTCCTCCCCATGCTGCTGGGCCCGGCGGTCCACCCCCCGATGATCTTCTTCATCGTCTTCTACGGCCTCGACTGGGTGGCCACCGTCCCGCCCACCCTGGCCCTGTGCCGGGAGCAGTACGGCGAGGACAGCGCCATCGTCTTCGGCTGGGTGCTCGCCTCCCACCAGGTCGGCGCGGCCCTGGTCGCTTTCCTCGGCGGCGTCGCCCGGGACGTCTTCGGCTCCTACGACATGGTCTGGTACGCCTCCGGCACCCTGTGCGCGGCGGCGACCCTGATGGCGCTGGTGATCAGGCGACACCCGTCGGCGCCCGCGGTCGCCGTCTCCTGAAAACGCCTGTGCGGACAGGGGGTTCGCCGCGGTACGTTCGGCCCATGACGCGCTTCGCACGCCCCGGGGCGGCCCGATGAGCGGCTGGTGGGCCTACCTGGAGGAGCGGACCCGCCAGGAGACCGACGAGAACGTACTGCGCGACCGGCGGATCATGGCGATCAAGACCGTGTGTGAGGCGCTGCGCCCGCTGGGGCTCGGCCTGCGCGAGGCGGAACAGGTGGTCCTGCAGCGCTACGAGGTGCTCGGCGAGCGCGTGCGGTACACGCCGCCCGATCCGCTCGACGTCCCCTCGCTCGCGGCCCGCGCCACCGCCTGCCCGGGCCGGGTGGCCGCGGTCGAGGCGATCTGGGACGGCGACACCGTCCACGACTGAGCGCCCACCGGCCGCGCGGCGGTCGCAACGTTGCCTCGATCGAGCCCAGGGCCTCAACTGACCGGAGCTTCTGGTGTTGGGTGGTAGGGGCAGGCATGCCGCGTCGGTTTCCACTCGCAGGGGAACCGTCTTTCTTCGGCCGTCCGCAGATGTAGGGGTTGTGCAGGCCCACGACCTGCCCAAGACGCCAAGCGCCCAGGAACGGCTCACCGCATCCGGAGTATCGGGGCGTGGCGTCGGGCTTCAGTGGTACTGCCGCGAGCGGGAGCCGCTCACGGTCACAGTTCGCCGCGGGGCGGGCGCAGGTGCACCCTTCTCCGTGGCAGGAGTCGTTGACGGCGGCCCGCTCAGTCCGCAGCCGGACGCCCGAACCGCCCCCGATGGAAGAGCAGCGGCTCGTCCGGGCCGTCGGCGCCGAGCGCGTTCACCCGGCCGACGACGATCAGGTGGTCGCCGCCGGTGTGCACTGTGTGGACGGTGCAGTCGATCCAGGCCACGGCGCCGGTCAGGCGCGGGGCGCCGGAGACGGGTGCCGCGTCGTAAGCCACTCCGGCGAACTTGTCGGCGCCGCTCACCGCGAAAGCCCGGCACAAGTCGCCCTGGTCGGCGGCGAGGACGTTGACGCAGAAGGCGCCGACCCTGGCGATGCGCGGCCAGGTGGTCGACGTACGGCCGACCATGAAGCAGACCAGGGGCGGGTCGAGGGAGAGGGAGGAGAAGGACTGGCAGGCGAAGCCGGCGGGGGAGGGCGAGCCCTCCGTGGGCGGCGCCGTCACCACGGTGACGCCCGTCGCGAAGTTCCCCAGCACGCGCCGGAACTCCGCCTGGTCCACCGGCGCCCGCTCGTCCTCGTGGACGCACCGCAACTCGGGGCGCGGCAGGGCCTCCACGGGCCCGGGTGCCGCGGCCGACCTGAACCAACGGACGGCGGCTGCCGCCGCCCCTGCGTGTCCCATCACACCTCCATTGAAACTGACACTACGTCAGATAGGAAGCCTCAGCGCCCCCGGAACTCCGCCTCCCGGCGCTCCACGAACGCCCGCAGGCCCTCCCGGGCGTCCTCGGTCGTCATGTTGATCTCCTGTGCGGCAGCCTCGGCCGCGAAGGCGGCGGCCCGGTCGCCGTCGAGGGAGGCGTTCACCAGCTGCTTGGTCAGGGCCAGGGAACGGGTGGGGGCGGCGGCCAGGCGGGCCGCCCACGCGCGGGCGGTCTTCTCCAGCTCGGCGTCGGGTACGACCCGGTTGACCAGCCCCAGCCGTTCCGCCTCCGGCGCCGGGAGCGCGTCCCCGAAGAACATCAGCTCCTTGGCCCGGTGCGGGCCGATCAGCCGGGGGAGCAGGTACGCCCCGCCGGCGTCCGGTACCAGGCCGCGCCGCACGAACACCTCGATGAAGCGGGCCGACTCGGCCGCCAGCACCAGGTCGCAGGCGAACGCGAGGTGCGCGCCGAGCCCGGCCGCCGTGCCGTTCACGGCGGCGATCACCGGCTTCTCGCAGTCGAGTACGGCGGAGATGAGCCGCTGGGCGCCGAGGCGGAGCGTGCGGGACACGTCGCCCGGGATGCGCTCCCCGCCGCCCCCACCACCCGCGCCGCCCCCACCACCCGCGCTCTCCAAGCCACCCGCGCTGCCTCCACCACCCGCGCCGCCCCCACCACCCGCGCTCTCCAAGCCACCCGCGCCGCCCCCACCAACCGCGCCACCCCCACCGCCCGCGCCACCCGCGCCGCCCCCACCCCCGCGCAGGTCCGCGCCCGCGCAGAAGCCGCGCCCCGTGCCGGTGAGGACGACGGCCCGGACGTCCGGGTCCGCCGACGCCTCCTCCAGCAGGGCGATCAGGCGGTCCCGGTCCCCGGGCGTGAGGGCGTTCAGGGCCTCGGGACGGTCGAGGGTGACGTACGCGACCTGACCGTGGGCCTCATGGCGTACCGCGTCCCCGCTCACCGGCACACCACCAGCGCGTCCAGTGCCACCGCGCCCTGCCCGCGGGGCAGCACCATCAGCGGGTTGATGTCCAACTCGGCGACCTGGCCGCCCAGTTCGAGTGCCATGCGCTGGACGCGCAGGACGACCTCCACGAGGGCGTCGAGGTCGGCCGGCGGCCGCCCCCGGACCCCGTCCAGCAGGGCCCGCCCGCGCAGTTCGGCGAGCATGTCCCGGGCCTGCTCCTCGCCGAACGGCGGAACGCGCACGGCGGCGTCGTGCAGCACCTCCACCAGCACCCCGCCAAGACCGACGGTGACGGTCGGCCCGAACAGCTTGTCGTGGGTCACCCCCACGACCATCTCCACGCCCTGCTCGACCATCTGGCACACCAGCACACCGTCCAGCGAGACGCCCTCGTAGCGGGCGATGTCGGTCAGCTCGCGGTAGGCGTCCCGGACCTGGCTGGCCGAGGTGAGGCCGATCTTCACCAGGCCCAGCTCGGTCTTGTGGGCGATCTGCGCGCCGGACGCCTTCATCACCACCGGATAGCCGACCTGCGCGGCCGCCCGTACGGCCGCGGCCGCGCTGGTGACCAGCTGCTCGCGCGGCACCCGGATGCCGTAGGCGCGCAGCAGCTGCTTGGCCCCGTGTTCGCTGAGCTGCTGGCCGGGGCGCATCAGGGCCTCGGCCTTGCGGAAGGAGGGGGAGGGGGTGCGCGGGGCCTCGTCGAAGGGGGAGCGGTAGTCGCTCACGAAGCGGTGGTGGTCGAGCCAGGCACGGACGGCGGTGAGGCAGTTGCCGACCGTGCGGAAGGTGGCCACGCGGGTGGAGCCGAGCAGGACCTCCCGGTAGGCCGGCTCGGTGCCGACCGGCGATCCCCACACCACGCACACCAGCTTGTCCGTCTCCTCGGCCGCCTCGGCCAGGTCGCGTACGAGCCGGTCGCTGAGCGGTGGGAAGGGGCCGGTGACCGGGCAGATCAGCACCCCGACCGCCGGGTCGGCGAGGATCGCGTCGATGATCTTCCGGCCGCGCCAGTCGCCGACCGGGTGGCCGCCGTTGTCCACCGGGTTGGCCACGCTCAGGTACTCGGGGATCCACTGGTGCAGCTCGGCCTGCTTGTCCGGCGACAGTCCGGGCAGCCGGAGTCCTGCCCCGGCGGCGAGGTCGGCGACATGGGCGCCCGTGCCGCCCGAGATGGAGTAGACGACGACGCCCTCGGCCCGCGGGGCCCGTGCCCGTGCCAGCAGGGCCGCCGTGTCCTGGAGTTCGTCGAGGCCGTCGACGCGGACGACGCCGTACTGCCGCATGGCCGCGTCCACCACGTCGTCGGCGCCGGTGAGCTTGCCGGTGTGGGTGGCGGCGGTACGGGCGCCCTCCTCGGTGCGGCCCACCTTCACCGCGACCACCGGCACCCTGCGGCGGGCGGCGCGGTCGGCGGCCAGCAGGAAGGCGCGGCCGTCCTTCAGCCCCTCGACGTAGGCGGCGATGGCGCCGACCTCGGGCTGCTCGGCGAAGTAGGAGATGAAGTCGGCCGTCTCCAGGTCGGCCTCGTTGCCGGTCGGCGCCCAGTGGGAGAGCCGGATGCCCAGTTCCTGGAGCGAGAAGACCGGGCGGCCCTGGTGTCCGGACTGGGTGATCAGCGCGATCGCGGGGCCGTCCAGGTCGTCCCGGAACCGTTCGAAGGCGTTCAGGTTGGTGTTCGGCCCGAGCAGCCGCAGCCCCGACCGCCGTACGGCCTGGGCCAGTCGCTCCTGTGCCTCGGCCCCCTCCGTGCCCGTCTCCGCGAACCCGGAGGCGAAGGCCACGGCGAACTTCACCTTCGCCTCGGCCAGTTCCTCGATCACCGGCAGCGGGTCGGCCACCAGCAGCACGGCCAGGTCGACCTGTTCGGGCAGGTCGGCGACCGAGGCGGCGCAGGGGATGCCGAACACGGACGACCGGGCCGGATGCACGGGATGCACCCGCGCCCCCACCCGCTCGGCCCAGGCCAGCAGTTGCCGGGTGATCCCGGTGTTCGGCCGTCCCTCGGCGTCCGAGGCGCCGATCACGGCGAGGGACTCGGGCCGGAAGAACCGTGCCAGATCCGGTACGTCCGCATACAGCGGCCGCCCGCTGACGTCGAGGTCGGCCCCGCCGTCCCCGCCGTCCATGGAGTCGGCCCGGCCGTGGACGGCGGGGCCGGGCCGCTGCTCGCCGCAGGCGATGACCCGGGCCCGGCGGGAGTCGGTGGTGAGGGTGCCGTGGGTTGATCCAAGCATCGTTCCGCCCGCTCCTGTGTGACAGCGCCGGTACGGCGCTGTGGGACTCACTGTGGGGACAGCATTCAACTGACGCAGTGTCAGATTACTGAACTGACACAGCGTCAGGAACGGGTCGGAACGGCAAAGTTACGGCGCCCTGGCCGCCGTTCGGCTACGTGAACCGCTTGGCGGCCGCCTTGGCGATCTTTTCCGCGTCGATCGCCAGCTCCCGGAACATCCCGCTGATGGGATTGGTGAACCCGGTGAAGTACAGGCCGGGCGCGTTCTGCGGGGTACGGGATCCGTGCGTCACGGGTCTCCCGCGTCCGTCGAGCACGTCGAGATGCCCGACCAGCCCTTCCAGTGACCGCGTGTAGCCCGTCGCCGCGATCACGGCGTCCGGCGAGAGACGGCTCCCGTCGGCGAGGATCACCTTCCCGTCCTCGAATCCCTCGACGGCGGCCACGATCTCCACCTTCCCCTTCCGTACGGCGTCGATCAGGCCGACGTCCTGGACGGGGATGGCGCCCTCCCGCACCCTGCTGTACAGCCCGGTGTCCGGGCGCGGCAGGCCGTGCGCGGAAAGGTCCGGCGTGCTCAGCTTCGCCACGGGCCGCGCGAGCCGGTCGACGAGCCGCACCGGCAGCCGCCGTACCAGCACGCCCGTGTACTGGGCGGCCCAGCCGAAGGACGAGCGGCGCACGATGTGCGGGGCGGTCCGCACGGCCAGCCGCACCCGCGCGGCCCCGCCCTCCACCAGGTCGACGGCGATCTCGGCGCCGGTGTTGCCGACGCCGACGACGAGCACGTCCCGGCCCGCGTACGGCTCGGCGTTGCGGTACGTGCCGGCGTGCAGGAACTCTCCGCCGTAGCCGTCCAGGCCCGGCCACCCGGGCACCCTCGGGGTGTGGTTGTGGCCGGTGGCGACGACCACCGCGCTGCCGGTCAGCTCCCGCCCGCCGGAGGCGTGCAGCAGCCAGCCCTCGCCGTCCGCGGACCGCTCGATGCGGAAGACCTCCACGCCGGTGACGATCTCCAGCTCGTGGTGCTCGGCGTACTTCTCCAGGTAGCGCACCACGTCGTCCCGGGACACCCAGCGCCCGAACCTCCGCGGTATCGCCAGCCCCGGCAGGGCGGACAGCCGGCGGGTGGTGTGCAGGCGGAGCCGGTCGTAGTGGCGCCGCCAGGAGGCGCCCACCCGGTCGGCCTTCTCCAGCACCACGGCCCGTATGCCCCGCGCGCGCAGCGCGTACGCGACGGCGAGCCCGCCGGGTCCGGCGCCGATGACGTAGACGGGCCGGTCGGCGGGGGTCGACGAGAGGTGTACGGGAGCGGGACGGGAGGCGGCCATGAGCGGGAGCGTAATCACCCACCCGGTTGATGGGTCTCGGTCAAGACCGGAATTGGTTGCGGATTGATCACGCCTGTGGGAGGTGTGCGTAGATCAGGTGTCGTAGCCGCCTCGGATCGTCGGAAGTGATGCGCGAACAGCGCGGTCCTCGCCGGCGTCGGCGGGGCATCGGCCCTTCCTGTGCCTACGGGATCCGCGGGAGAGCCGCAGCCCCGCGCCGGACGCACGGTCGATCGACGGCGGACCCCTCGGCTTTCCGATTGATCTGACGTACCGTCAGATGTCATGGACGCGATCTGGCTGGACGGCGCGGAGTGGCTCGCGGTGCTGCGCATAGGCCTCGGCCTGTGGTGGCTGGAGAGCTGGCGGCACAAGGACAAGAAGGCCTGGTTCCAGCGCGGGGCGGGCATCGCCTGGGCGGCGGACGTGGCGGCGAAACACCGCTGGGCCCCGGTGCGGGCGGGCTTCGAGACGGTGGTGAAACCGCGGCCGAAGCTGATGGCGTACATCGTGGCGTACGCCGAACTCGCCCTGGGGCTCGGTCTGATCCTGGGGTTCCTGACCCCGGTGGCCCTGCTGGGCGGCCTGGTCCTGAACGTCCTCTACTTCGTCCTCATGATCCACGACTGGGCGGAGCAGGGGCAGAACTCGATGATGGCGATGATCTCGCTGGTCGGCTTCTTCGGCATGGCGTGGCAGACGTGGTCGCTGGACGCGGCACTGGGGTGGTTCTGATGCCGGTACCGGGCGGGCCGGTCGCAGGTGGCCCGGCGGCTGCGACACAGGCCTCGGGGTGGTTGCGATGAGCACCGCACGCTTCGACGTCCCCGAGCCCGACGCCTTCACCCGCCCCTACTGGGAGGCGGCTGCCGAGGGCCGGCTCCTGGTCCGCCGTTGCGGGCCCTGCGGCCGGGCCCACCACTACCCCCGCGAGTTCTGCCCGCACTGCTGGAGCGAGGAGGTGACCTGGGAGGAGGCGAGCGGTCGCGCGACCCTCTACACCTGGTCCACGGTCCACCGCAACGACCTCCCGCCCTTCGGCGACCGCACCCCGTACGTGGCCGCGGTGGTGGACCTGGCCGAGGGACCGCGGATGATGACGGAGCTGGTGGAGTGCGATGCGGACGACCTGGCGGCCGGGATGGCGCTGCGGGTGACGTTCCGGGAGGGAAAACCGGTGTTCAGGCCCGGAGGCTGACCGGAATCATGCAGGCATGCATCCGGATGCCTGGCACCTGACCCACGACCTCGACGAGTTCCTCGCCCGTGCCGGTGACTTCCTCGGCTCCCGGCCGGCCCTGCACACGGTGCCGCTGACGGTGACGGACGCGCTGCGCACCCGGGGGCTGGACCTGTTCGGCGGGCAGGCGCCGCTCTTCGGGGCGCTCGAGGACGAGAGCGGTGCGGTCCTGGCGACGCTCCTGCACACCCCGCCCTTCCCGGTCCACCTCACCCCGCTGGGCACGCGGGAGGCCGAAGCACTGGCGGCCCGGCTGGCGGACCTCGGCCACCCGGTCGCCGGAGTCTCGGGCGAACGGGACGCGGCGGCCGCCTTCGCGGCCGCCTGGCAGCGGCGCACCGGCACGACGGGCCGGATCCACAAGGACCAACGGCTGTACCGGCTGGCGGAGTTGAGTATCCCGCAGCCGGTGCCCGAGGGCCGGGCGCGGGTCGCCGGGCCGGCCGACCGGGATCTGCTGGTGCGCTGGAAGGCTTCGTTCATGGCCGATGTCGGGGAGCCCGTGAACCAGGACCCGGGCGGCTGGGCCGACGCCCGCATCGGACACGGCGGCGTCACCCTCTGGGAGACCCCGGACGGCACCCCCGTCTCCATGGCGGGGGTGACCCCGGAGGCGGCCGGCCAGGTGCGGGTGGCTCCGGTGTACACCCCGGCGGACCGGCGCGGCCACGGCTACGCGGGCGCGGTGACCGCCGAGGTGAGCCGCGCCGCCCTCGAGTCCGGGACGGCCGAGGTCCTCCTCTTCACCGACCTCGCGAATCCCACGAGCAACGGGCTCTACCAGCGGATCGGGTACCGGGGCGTGGCGGACTTCACGGTGTGGAAGTTCGGGGACTGACGGCGGGGGAGGCCCCGGCCGAGGGCGGGGTTCGGGGCTGACGGTCGCGAGTCCGGGGCTGACGGTGGGGGCGGGGGCTGACGGTCGGGAGTCCGGGGACCGACGACGGGGGCCCGGCACCCAGGCGGCCGGCGTCACGGCCAGAGCAGACCCCGGCTCCAGCCGAATCCGGTGCGCCGGTACTCCAGCCGTACGTGCCGTCGCTCGGCGTCCCCCTGGAAGAACTCGACCACCTCCGGTCGCAACCGGTACAGCGTCCAGGTGGGCGAGGGCTCGGCCGGATTCGCTCGTGCCCTCTCCCACGCCGCGTCCGAGGCCTGCCTCAGCTCCTCCACCGACGACAGCTGCTCGCTCTGCCGTCCGGTGAGCGCCGCCGCCAGCGCCCCCGTGGAACGGGCGTGCAGGTCCGCCTGGCTCTCCTCGCAGGGCGCCGACGTCACCGGCCCCCGCACCCGCACCTGGCGCCCCAGCACCGGCCAGTAGAAGGCCAGGGCCGCATAGGGGTGGGCGTCCAGCGCCCGGCCCTTGCGGCTCGTGGCGTGCGTGGCGAACGACCAGCCCTCCGGGTCGGCACCGTGCAGCATCACGATCCGCACGTCCGGCCGGCCGTCCTCGTCCGTCGTCGCGAGCGACATCGTGTGCGGCTCCGGCTGCCCCGCCTCCACCGCCTCCGCGAACCAGCTCGTGAACAGGAGCAGGGGCGTCGGCGGCGCGGTGTCCGGATCGAAGGGGCGCAGCTGCGTCACCTCGGGCGACCAGACCCGCAGCGAACGCAGCATCTCGTGGAGATCCTTTTGTGCCATGGGCCGAGTATCGCCTCGCCGCCCGGAACCGCGGCCATCCCCACGGTCCGCGGCGGCGAGGCCGGTCCGTCACCCGTCCGGGCGCACGCGGCGAGGCACGCGAGTGCCTCCGGGTGCAGGGCCACCGCGCCGTGCGCACGCTGGGACGGTGGGCGCCGGGACCGACGGAGAGGGGCGATGATCGTAACGGTGGTGTCGATGCCGGAGGGGACCGTCACGCGTACGGGCGTGGCCCAGGCCCGTGAACGGCTCGCCACCGCCGGCTTCCTGCTCGTCGACGTCGAGCTGTCCGAGGAGCCGCCGGTCGAGGCGCCGCCGGTCTCGCACCAGCTCGGCCTGGAGGCGGAGGAGCTGACCTGGCTCGGCAGGGAGGGCGAACCCGCGCGGGCCGAGTTCCTCGGGGACCAGGCCACTTTCGTCATACCCGTGGTCAAGGGGGGCGAGGTCGCTCATGTCCATGCCCTGGTGACCGAGCGGTATCTCCTCACGGTGCACCGAGGACAGGCCGGCCTGCGGGAGAGCATCACCGCGCAGCTGCGGAGCGAGCGGCCTTCCGACACCGTGGCCGTGCTCTTCCTGCTGCTCCAGGAGGCCCTGGCGACCTACCGCCGGTCCGCCGTGCAGGACCTGCTGCTGGTGGAGGAACTGGAGGACGAGATGTTCGAGGGACGACGCCCCGACCAGGTCTACCGGCTGTCACAGCTGCGACGGCACTCCGCCCTGCTGCACCACTCCCTCCTGCCCTACCTCCAGGTGGTCGACGAGATGTTCACCCGAAGGATGATGATGAACAGCAGCCTCCCGGAGGAGCGCCAGCGGCTCGCCCACGAGTTCCAGCACACGGCGAGGCTGGTGCACACGGACATCGAGTCCCTCCAGGACGCCTCCCGGCGCGCCTTCGCCAGCTACTCCACCCTCGTCTCCGGGGAGCAGAACGCGGTGATCAACCGGCTGGCCATCGTGTCGGTGATCTTCCTGCCGCTGTCGTTCCTGACCGGGTTCTTCGGCATGAACTTCACCTACCTGACCGACGAGTTGGAGAGCAAGGCCGTCTTCTGGCTGCTCGCCATCGGGCTGCAGGTCGTCGTCGTGTGCGTCGCGCTCTACGTGCTGCACCGCACCCGCATCTGGCGCAGACTGCGCGACGAGGAGGGCACGGACGATCGCTGAGCCGACCCCGTCACCGGCCCAGCACCACCGTCCCCGAGGAGCAGAACCAGCCCCCCGTGCCGGAGGCGACACCGAGGTACGGCAACTCCCCGCCCGGCCGTCGCACTTGCCGCTCACCGGCCTCTCCGCGCAGCTGCCGTACCGCCTCCACCAGCAGGAACAGCCCGCGCATCCCGGGGTGCTGGGCCGAGAGCCCGCCCCCGTCCGTGTTCAACGGCAGCTCACCGCCGTGGACCAGCAGACGGCCCTTCTCCACGAACGCCCCGCCCTCGCCCTTTCGGCAGAAGCCCAGGTCCTCCAGGGTCACCAGGGTCATGTAGGTGAAGGCGTCGTAGATCTCCGCGAAGTCGATCTCGGACGGGCGTATCCCGGCCCGCTCGAAGGCGAGCCGGCCGCTCACCGCGGCCGGGGAGACCGTGAAGTCCGGCCACTCGGACATCGTGGCGTGGGAGAGGTGCTCGCCGGTGCCGAGGATCCACACGGGGGGCTTGCGGCAGTCCCGTACGTACTCCTCGGCCGCCAGCAGCACCGCGGCCCCGCCGTCCGAGCGGATGCAGCAGTGCAGCTTGGTGAAGGGGTCGGCGATCACCGGGCCGGACAGGACGTCGTCGACCGTGATCGGTTCGCGGAACATCGCCTCCGGGTTCAGGGCCGCGTTGGCCCTCGCCTGCACGGCCACCTCGGCCAGCTGCTCGATCGTCGTACCGTGTTCGATCATGTGGCGGCGGGCGGCCATCGCGTACTTGGCGATCAGGGTGTGGCCGTAGGGGACCTCGAACTGGAGGGGGCCGCGTGCGCCGAAGGAGAGGTTTCCCGTCCTGCGGCCCGCCCTGATGTCGGCCCGCGCCGTCGAGCCGTAGACCAGCAGGACGGCGTCCGCGTGGCCCGCCGCTATGGCGTCCGCCGCGTGCGCCGCCATGACCTCCCAGGTCGAGCCGCCGACGGAGGTGGAGTCCACCCAGGTGGGGCGCAGGCCCAGGTACTCGGCCACCTCCACGGGGGCCAGCGTGCCGAGGCCCGCCGAGGCGAAGCCGTCCACCACGGCGCGGTCCAGACCCGCGTCCGCGAGGGCGCGGCGGGCCGCCTGGGCGTGCAGGGCGTAGGGGGTCGCCTCGTCCACGCGGCCGCAGTCGGAGAGGGCCACCCCGGCCACGGCGACTTTCCGGTTCCCGGGCTTCATGAATCTGACGGTACATCAGATATGGCGCCGCGCGGCAGTGTCGTGCCCCTGTGCTTCCCTCTCCGCCCGGCCTAACATGACGGATCGTCAGATCAGGTTCGGAGGGATCGGATCAGCCATGGACACGCGCCTCACCGCCGAGCAGGACGAGATCCGCCGCACCCTGCGCGAGCTGCTGCACAAACGCTGTGGCGCCGAGGGACTGCGGGCCGCCGTGGACAGCCCGGCCGGGTACGACCCCGCCCTGTGGTCCGCCCTCGCCGGCCGGCTCGGCCTGCCGGGGCTGGCGGTCCCCGAGGCCTACGGCGGGGTCGGCTGCTCGGTCACCGAACTCGCCCTCGCCTGCGAGGAGGCGGGACGCACCCTCGCCCCCTCCCCGCTGCTGGCCACCACCGTCCTCGCCGCCCCGCTGATCCTCGCCCTCGGCACCGAGGCGCAGCGCGCCGAGCTGCTGCCCCGCCTCGCCGCCGGCACCCGCACCGCCACCCTCGCCGTCCCCGGCCCCGCCCTCACCACCGCCCTCGCCCTGACCGGCGGCAACGGCGGTGAGTGGGCCGGCGGGGGCCGGGCGGGGGGCGTGCAGGCCCGGCACGGCGCCGACGGGTGGCGGCTGTACGGCCAGGTCGACCAGGTGCTGGACGGCCACAGCGCCGGGCTGCTCGTGGTCGCCGCACACACCGGCGGGTTCGCGCGGTCCAGGACGCTGCTCTTCCTGGTCGCGGGGGACGCCGAGGGGGTCGTACGGGCCCGGCAGACCGCGCTCGACGCGACCCGCCCGCAGGGGCGCGTCCAACTGCGGGACGTGCCCGCCGAGTTGCTGGGCGCCGCCGACGCGGACGTGCTTCCCGTGCTCGCCGCACTCGGGGACACCGCCGCCGCCGTGCTCGCCGCCGAGGCCGTGGGGGCCGCCGACCGGGCGCTGGAGCGGACCGTCGAGTACGTCGGACAGCGGGAACAGTTCGGGCGGGCCATCGGCTCGTTCCAGGCGGTGAAGCACCGGCTCGCGGACGTGTATGTGGCGGTGCAGGCCGCTCGCTCGGCCGCCTACTACGCCGCCTGGGCGACCGCGAACGGGGAGGGGGTGGGCCGGCTCGCGCTCGCGCAGGCACTGGAGGCGCTGCGGTGTGCGGCCGGGGAGGCGATCCAGCTGCACGGCGGGATCGGGTTCACCTGGGAGCACGAGGCCCACCTGTACTTCAAGCGGGCGGCCGGCGACGAGCTGCTGTTCGGGCCGGTGCACCGGCTGCGGGACCGGGCCGCCGAGGCCGCCGGGCTGTTCGCGCGCGGGGAGGTGGCGGTCTGATGGCCGGACCCGGCGTGCGGTTCGTGCAGAAGGTGTCCGCGACCCGGGCCTTCGCGAAGGTCGCCCCGCACGTGGTCCCGGCCCTGGACCGGGCCGTGCACCGGCTGACCCGGGGAAAGGTGCTGCTCAGCGCGCAGCTGCTGCCGGGCGTGATCCTCACCTCGACGGGGGCGAGGAGCGGGCTGGCGCGGCGGACCCCGCTGGCCTGCATGCCGGAGGCGGACGGGCACGGCTGGCTCCTGGTCGGCTCCAACTTCGGCCGCACCGACCATCCCGCCTGGACCCACAACCTGCTCGCCCGTCCGGACGCCTCGATCAGCTGGAAGGGCCGGGACATCCCCGTCACGGCCCGGCTCCTGGAGGGGGAGGAGCGCACCGCCGCGTGGAAGGCCCTCCTGGCGTTCTGGCCGCCGTATGCCACGTACCAGGGGCGGGTGACGCGGGAGATCCGCCTCTTCCGGCTCACGCCGCGGTAGCCCGCGCGCGGGGACGGGGACCGGGGGTTCACCGGCCATGAGGGGGTGCAGCCCTGCTCCCGTCCGCGAGGGCCTGCGGGTCCCGGCCGACGGCACTGCAGCTCCGCAGGGGCGCGGGGCTGTACCGATATGCGGCTCCACCGCGCGGGCGCGCCCAGCCACAGAGGTGCCGCGGACGACTTACGGGCCCAGGCGCCCTCGGTCCCCGGCGGAGCTAAAGCGTCGCCAGCCGCTCCACCAGCAGAAACGCGCCGATTCCGAGCATGGCTGCGCCCGAGGTGCGGGTGACCGCGCGGGCCGCTGCCGGGCGGGCCGCCAGCAGGGCGCGGGCGAGTGCGCCCACGGTCAGGTAGACGGCCGCGCAGCACGCCATGTGGAGCAGGCCCATCGCCGCCGTCTGCGCGGGTACGGGCAGATGGGCGCCCGTGAGGGTGAGGAACTGGGGAAGGACGGACAGGTAGAGCAGCAGGCCCTTGGGGTTCAGGCCGCTGATCGTGGCACCCCGCAGGAAGAGCCGGCGGTCGGCGCCGGGATCCTCGTCGGCGGCCCCCGGGACGGCCGGGCGGCGCAGCACGCTCCAGCCCAGCCACAGCAGGTAGCCGGCGCCCGCCACCGTCAGTGCGGTCAGCAGCCGGGGCGAGCCCGCGACCAGCACCGCAAGGCCCGCCGTCGCCAGCACCGTGTGCAGGGCGTACCCCGAGACCAGGCCCGTCACCGCGCGCGGCACCGAGCTGCCGCGCAGGGCGGTCGCGATGACGTACGCCCAGTCGGCGCCCGGCACGCACACCAGCAGCAGGTCGACGGCGAGGAAGGAGAAGAGCAGTCCCGAGTCCATGCTGGGGACATTAGGCGTGAATGGCCCGAAAGTGTTCCTGAAGTTTGCCCATGATCACATGTTCTGAGCAAATATCTTCTTCATGGACGACGTGGATCGGAAAATCCTTGCCGAGCTGCAGCAGGACGGGCGGCTGACCGTGACCGAGCTGGCCGCCCGGGTGCGCCTGAGCGTCTCGCCCTGCCACCGGCGGCTGCGTGAGCTGGAGCGGTCCGGCGCCATCGAGGGCTACCGCGCGGTGGTCGACCCGACCGCGCTCGGGCTGAACTTCGAGGCGCTGGTCTTCGTCTCCATGCGACAGGAGGACCGGGACACGGTCGCCGAGTTCGAGCGGGCGGTCAGCGAGCTGGAGCACGTGCTCGACGCCCAGCGGCTGTTCGGCGAGCCCGACTACCTGCTGCGGGTGGCCACGGCCGACCTCGCCGCCTTCCAGCGGCTGTACGACGAGCGCCTGGCGACCCTGCCGGGCGTGCAGCGCCTGACCTCGACGCTGGTGATGAAGCACGTGGTGCGGGACCGGCCGCTGCCCGCATAGCGGCACAGGCGGTGGCTCACCGCGTGTGAACCACCGCCTGCCAGACAGGACTTGGAACCGTGGAACCCCGGACCTCGGGACCCGGGAAACGGGACCCGGGAGTCGGGAACCCGGGGCGACCCGGGAGTCGGGAACCTGGAAAAAGGGGCCGCTACTTCGTCGGCTTCTTGCCGGTCACGCCCAGGTGCACCAACAGTGCCAGGTTCGGCTTGAGTTCGGCCTGCTTGACGCCCCAGCTCTGGAAGCCCTTCTGGTGCGCGGCCACCGCGGCGAGCATCGCGACCATCGAGCCGGCGATCGCGGCCGGGTTCACGTCCTTGTCGACCCTGCCCTTGGCCTGCAGCTCCGCGATGGAGTCGGCCAGGGAGTTGTTCACCGAGTTCAGGATCTTCATTCGGATCTTGTAGAACCGTTTGTCCCCCTCGGCGGCGCCGAGATCCACCACCCGCAGGATCGCGTCGTTCTTCCGCCAGAACTCCAGGAATCCGTCCACGAGTTCCTGTGCGGTCTGCCAACCCGCCTTGCCGGCCCAGGAGCGCCCTTCGAGCAGGGCGGTCAACCCGGCGCCCTCGGCGGCCATTTGCTCGGCGATCTCCAGCACGGCGCCCTCGACGTCCGGGAAGTACTGGTAGAAGGTCGCGGGCGAAGTGCCCGCCTTCCGGGCGACATCGATGACCTTGACGTCCCGGTACGGGGAGGAGCTGAGCATCTCGCTGAGGCAGTCGAGCAGCTTCTGCCGGGTCGCCTGCCCACGCCGGCCGGCCACGCGGCCGTCGACGGTACGCACTTGTCCTGTCATGCCGTCAGCTTACCGAGGGGTGATCGGAGCGCGATTCGGCCGACTGCAAATGGGGTGCATGGGTGGGCCGAGGGTGGTGTGGCTGGTCTGCGGGGTGCGCGCGGCGCGGTTACTTTGACGGCATGGCCGAAAACAGGGCATCGGTGTACGCAGAGGGCGTCCCCTGCTGGGTGGACGCCCAGCTCCCCGACGTCGAAGCGGGCAAGCGGTTCTACGGTGAGCTCTTCGGGTGGACCTTCTCCGAGCCCGGGGAGGCGTACGGCTCCTCCGTATGGGCCCGGCTGGACGACGAGCCCGTCGCCACGCTCGCCCGCAAGACGGACGGCAGGCTGCCCAGCGTCTGGACGGTGTACTTCGCGACGCCCGATGCCGTGGCCATGGCCCGGCGGATCACCGCGGCCGGCGGTCAGCTCGTCACGGCCCCGGTGCCCCTCGACGACCTAGGCGTCTACGCCCTGGCCGCCGACCCCGAGGGCGCGGTGTTCGGCCTGTGGCAGCCGGGCAGTCACGCCGGGTTCGGCCGGTGGCACGAGCCGGGCACGTTCGTCTGGGCCCAGCTGTACACCCGCAACACCGCCGCGGCCAACGCCTTCTACGGCGGCCTCTTCCACGAGGCCCTGTTCGGCGCCGACGCCGAACCCGACTTCGGCCGCGCGGACGTCTCCGAGGTCTTCCCGGCCGAGATGCCCCCGCACGTCCTCGCCCACTTCGGGGTCACGGACCTCGACGACTCCCTCGGGGCCGTGCAGCGGCTCGGCGGGCGGGTCCAGGTGCCGCCCTTCGAGGCGTCGTACGGGCGCGTGGCGGTCGTCACCGACAATCAGGGGGCGTCGTTCGCGGTACTCCAGCGGTGATGCGCGGGAGGACGGCTGGGAAATGACCTTTTTCGGTCATATTCAGACCCATTCGGCATGAGACACCCCGATTTATCACTGGGTTCGCCACCGGCCGCCCGGCCAGGAAGAATCGGGGTGCGTGCCGCCTCGGTGATGCTGTGGTGAGACGCTGCGCTTCGGCCGCGTACATATGTAGGGTGGCGCGGCTCGTACGGGGAGGTGGCAGGCAAGTGGTGGATCAGCTGACGCAGCACGATCCGCGGCGGATCGGGCCGTTCGAGGTGCTGGGCCGGTTGGGCGCCGGCGGCATGGGGCTGGTCTATCTGGCACGCTCGGCATCCGGCCGGCGCGTGGCGATCAAGACGGTCCGCACGGAGCTGGCCGAGGACCAGCTCTTCCGGGTCCGCTTCACCCGTGAGGTGGAGGCGGCCCGCGCGGTCTCCGGCTTCTACACGGCTGCCGTCGTCGACGCCGACCCGCGCGCGGCCGTGCCCTGGCTGGCCACGGCCTACGTTCCCGCGCCCTCACTAGAGGAAATAGTGAACGAGTGCGGGCCGCTCCCGGCCCAGGCCGTGCGCTGGCTCGCGGCGGGCGTGGCCGAGGCCCTGCAGTCCATCCACGGCGCCGGCCTGGTCCACCGCGACCTGAAGCCGTCCAACGTCCTGGTGGTCGAGGACGGACCCCGGGTGATCGACTTCGGCATCGCCTCCGGCGTCTCCAACACCCGTTTGACGATGACGAACGTCGCCGTCGGCACCCCCGCATACATGTCCCCCGAGCAGGCCAAGGACTCCCGCAGCGTCACCGGCGCCAGCGACGTCTTCTCGCTCGGCTCCATGCTGGTCTTCGCCGCCACCGGTCACCCGCCCTTCCACGGCGCCAACCCGGTCGAGACCGTCTTCATGCTGCTGCGCGAGGGCCCGGACCTCACGGGCCTGCCCGACGAGCTGCGCCCGCTCATCGAGGTCTGTATGCAGATGGAGGCTCCCGGCCGCCCGAGCCCCGCAGATCTCCAGGCCCAGCTCGCCCCCCACCTCTTCGGCTCCGGCTCCGACGACAGCGGCACCGCCTCCGCCTGGCTGCCCGAGAAGGCGGTCGCCCTCATCGAGGGCCGCCGCGGCGGCCGCCCCGCAGCCAAGCCCGCCCCCGCCTCGTCCGGCCCCCGCAGCGGCGGACGCTCGGCCGTCCCGCCGCTGCCGTCCTACGACCCCGCGGTCCAGTCCCCGGCACCGGTCGGCGCGGCGGGCGCCCCCGACACCGGCCCGGTCCGGCTGGCCGGCGCCCAGGTGCCCATCGGCCCCGGCCCGCGCGTCGCCGACGCCCGCGCCGCCGCCGTCAAGGCACCCCCGCCGGAGGCCGGTCTGGTCGCCAGCTGGTCCCGCCCCCGCCCCGGCGTCAACGGCGCCGACCCCGGCGTGGCGCCCGTCCCGGCCGCACCCCCGGAGACGGCCACCGGATGGCGCCCCTGGCGCTTCCGGATGTCCAACGACGTCTGGGGCACCCCGTCCGTCGACGGCGATCTGGTCTACGTCACCTCCTTCGAGGTGCACGCCCTGGACGTGGCCACCGGCCGCCGCCGTTTCAAGACCCGGGACGTCGCCTGGTCCATGGCGGTCGCCGACGGCCGCATCCACGCCTCCGACGGCCCCACCCTCTTCGCCCTGGACGCCCGCGAGGGCACCGATCTGTGGCGGCTGTCCACCGACGCCTGGGTGTACTCCCTGAAGGCCGACCACGGCACGGTCGTCACCGGCACCCGCGGCGGCGGAGTCCAGGCCTGGGAGGCCGCCAACGGCCAGAAGCTGTGGGAGATCAGCGGCTGCCAGACCGACTTCGAGTCCCCCGAGGCGGGCCCCGCCGTCCACGACGGCACGGTCTACGTCTGGCAGGACGCCCGGCTGCGTGCCCTGGAGGCCCGCACCGGCGAGGAGCGCTGGTCGTACCCCATCGGTGACGCGGCCTCCTGCGGCGGCGTCCCGGTCCGTATCGCCCCGGCCCCCGACGGCTACGTCTACATCTCCGCCGGCTCCCGTGTCCTGGCCGTCGAAGTGGCGAGCGGCATGGTCCGCTGGCACTTCGAGGCCCCCGCGGTCTTCCTGTGCCCACCGGCCTACGCCCCGGGCCCGGCGGTCACCGGCGGGGGCGTCTACCTGGCCGACTACCTCGGCACGGTCTACGCCCTGGACGCCACCGACGGCCGCGACCGCTGGCGCATCGCCACCGAGGCCCGCTCCTCCATCGAGCCGGTCCTGGTGGCGGCCGGACACGTCCACGTGGGCAGCGGCAAGGGCCTCTACACCCTGGACGCGGTCACGGGCACCCCCAAGTGGCGCTTCCAGGCCGGCGGCGATGTCGTCGGCGCCCCCTCGGTCGCCGAGGGCCGCATCCACTTCGGCTCCACCGACCACCTGCTGTACACGCTGAAGGCCGACGACGGACGGCTCAGGTGGAAGCTGGCCACGGGCGGCGAGATCACCGGCTCGCCGGTCGTCCGGGACGGGGTGGTGTACGCGTGCAGCAAGGACCGGTGCGTGTACGCGCTGGACGCGGAGAAGGGAACGGGCACGGCCCGCACGGCGTGAGTGCGTGACGGCCGTCGTACCGGTGTACACGGAAGGGCTCCAGACGGCGGCCGCCCACGGCTGACGCTACTCCCGGCGCCGACGGCCCGCCAGGCGGTGCCAGGGCGGCGGAGGGGCCGATCGGCGGTGGATAGGCTGATCGCATGTTCGCACGGACGCGCACGCTCAGGTTCACGGCCGTACTGACCTTCGTGGTGCTCAGCCTGACCGGGTTCTCGACCGGACGGCACCACAGCCGCCACGGCGGCGGGGGCGGCGGGGGAGGCTGCAGCAGCTCCCACCAGGATCACGACACGTCGTCCTCGTCCTCCACCTCGGGCGGCGGCTCGTACGGAGGCCCGGACGACGACTCCTACGGCAGCAGCGGTACGAGCGGCAGCTACGGCAGGACTGGTACGAGCGGCAGCCACGGCAGCACTGGTACGAGCGGCAGCACCGGCGGGTCCTACCACCGGCGCCCCACCCACCGCCCCACCTCCACCGCGACCGGCAGCGGCAGCAGTGCGCTGCAGGACGGGACGGCGAAGCTGATCAGCTGCGCGACCGGCCGGCGGCCGTACGCGACGGTCGAGGTCACGAACCCGAACAGCCGCAGGGCCGAGTTCCAGACCTGGGTGACCTTCTACGACGCCCAGGGCGCCGAGCTGCTGAAGAACGCCTCGGTCGCGGTCTCCGTGCCCGCGCGGGGGAAGGCGACCACCCGGGTGACGCTCGGCCGGCGCTTCCTGTCGTCGGTCGACCACTGCCAGGCGGACCCCGAGGCGGACGTCAGGCCCTAGCGCAGCCGGTACTCCGGCCGCCTCCCGGCGAACAGCTCCGCCTGCCGCCCGCCCGGCAGGTTCCCGAGTGCGATGAGATGCGGCGCCTGTGCGAACGCGTGCGCACGTGCGGCCTCCTTGGCCGCCCACAGCGCCCGCACGGTCCCCTGCACCCCGTCCGCCGGAGACCCGGCGATGACACCGGCACAGCGCACGGCCGCCTCCAGCGCCCGCCCCCCATCGGTGAGTTCGGACACGAGCCCGATCTCGTGGGCGCGCCGTGCGGACAGTCGCTCCGCGCTCCCCATGAGCATCATCCGCGCGACCTCCCCGTACGGCATCCGGTGCGCCATGAGCACGGACTCGTAGGCGCTGACCATCCCGTACGTCGTGTGCGGGTCGAAGAAGGTGGCCGTGGTGTCGGCGACGACGAACTCGCTCTCGCCGAGCAGATAGAAGGCGCCGCCGCAGGCCATCCCCTGCACGGCGGCCACGACCGGCTTCCACAGGTCGTTCGCCTTCGGCCCGATCGTCAGCAGCGGATCGTCCTGCATGTACGGGGAGGAGGGCTGAGGCACCACGAAGTCCCGGTCGATGCCGGTGCAGAAGGCCCGCTCCCCGGCCCCCGTGAGGACGACGGCCCGCACCGAGTCGTCGAACCGCAACGCGCGCCACACCCCGACGAGTTCCCGGACCATGTCCGCGTCGACGGCGTTGAGCCGTTCGGGCCGGTTCAGGGTGACGACGGCGACGCCGGTGTCCTTGTCGGCCGAGAGCCGGACGGCGCTCACGCCGGCACCCACTGCACGAGCCCGTCGCAGAACACCGCCTGGACCCGGGCGCCGATCCTGATGCGCTGCGGATCGAGGGAATCCAGCGGCGCCCCGGCGCGGCTGACCAGATTGCCGACGAGCCGTATCCGGGGCAGCTCCTCCAGCTCCACGACGACGACGTTGTACGGCGCCTGCTCCGCGTAGTCGGGCAGCAGCGGCGGATGCGGCACGACGTACGACCACACGCGCCCGCGCCCCGGGACCGGCCGCCACTCGCTCGCGAAGGACTGGCAGTGCGGGCAGCAGGGCCGGGGCGGGAAACGGGTCTCGCCGCAGTCGGCGCAGGCCTGGACCCGCAGCTCGCCGCGGGCGGCGTACTCCCAGAAGGGGGCGCCGTCGGTGTCGATGACGGGATTCAGCATGAGGCCACCTCAACTCCTCAGCAACAGAGCGGACGTCGGGACGCCCTCGCCTGCCGTCACCAGACAGGTGGCGGCCCCGGGAACCTGCGCGGTACTGCTGCCGCGCAGTTGCCTCACCCCTTCGTTGATGAGGTTGAAGCCGTGCACATAGGCCTCGGACAGACCGCCGCCACCGGTGTTGATGGGCAACCGCCCGCCGATCTCCAGGGCGCCCTGCTCGGTGAAGGCCCCGCCCTCCCCTCTTCCGCAGAAGCCGTACCCCTCCAGGGAGAGGGGTATCAGGGCGGTGAACGCGTCGTAGATCTGCGCCACGTCCACGTCCTCGGGTGTGAGGTCGGCGTGCTTCCACAGATGGCGGGCGGCGGTCCAGGCCGGGCCGGTGAGCGGGTCGTCGTTCCAGTAGTTGACCATGCCGTGGTGCTGGGCGGGCAGCCCCTGGGCGGCGGAGTGGACGTAGACCGGGCTCTGACGGCAGTCCCGGGCGCGCTCCTTGCTCACGACCACGCAGGCGAGGGCCCCGTCCGTCTCCAGGCAGTTGTCGAAGAGGCACAGCGGCTCGCTGATCCACCGCGAGGTCATGTACATCTCGCGGGTGAGCGGCCGTTCGTACATCACGGCCGCGGGATTCTGGTTGGCCCGGTTTCGGCAGGCGAGGGCGACATTGAACAGGTGGTCGCGAGTGGCCCCGTACTCGTGCATGTAGCGACGGGTGAGCATCGCGATCTCGTCGGCGGGCCGCAGCAGCCCGAAGGGCCGGGTCCACTGGGCCGGAGTGGGCAGCTGGACCGTGGTGTTCGTCCAGGGCCGCGCCCCGCTGCCGCGCTTGCGCGACCGCCAGGCGACACCGACGGTGGCCTGTCCGGAGGCGATGGCGGCGGCGAGGTGGGCGACGGTGGCGCAGGATCCGCCGCCCCCGTACCCCACCTTGCTGAAGAAGGTGAGGTCCCCGAACCCGACGGCCTTGGCCAGCTCCACCTCGTCGGTCTCCTCCATGGTGTAGGAGGCGAGGGCGTCGACCTCGCCGGGGGAGATCCCGGCGTCGTCGAGCGCGGCGAGGACGGCCCGGCAGGCGAGCGTCCTCTCGTCCTCGGGCAGCCGTTTGGCGAACGCGGACTGCCCGATCCCGACGATGGCGGTGGCGTCCTTCAAGCCCGTTCCCGACATGGCCAACCCCCCTCTGCGAGGCCCCACTCGTGCTGACAGCCCGTCAGGTTACAGCTAATCTGACGGACAGTCAGCTATGTGTGTGGGGGAGGTCTGCAGTGAGCGATTGGGGCACCATTGCGCGTCTGGTGCGGTCGTCGGCCGAGCGGTACGCGGACACCGAGGCGGTGGTGGAGGGCCGTACCCGGATCACGTACGCGGAACTGGGTGCGCGGGTGGAGCGCGCGGCGGCGGCCTGCATCGCGAGCGGCGTGCAGGTGGGCGACCGGGTGGCGATCTGGGCCCCCAACTCCCTGGACTGGATCGTCGCGGCACTGGGCGCGGTCTCGGCGGGAGCGGTGCTGGTGCCGTTGAACACCCGCTTCAAGGGGGCGGAGGCGGCGGACGTGCTGCGCCGCAGCGGGGCGAGGCTGCTGTTCGTGACGGGCACCTTCCTCGGCACCTCGTACGTGGCCTCGCTGCGCCGGGCGGCCGGATCCCCGGGCGGCACCGGGCACCCGCTCCCCGACCTGCCGGCGCTGCGGCAGGCGGTGGTCCTGTCGGACGACGCACCCCAGGACTTCTGCACCTGGAAGGACTTCCTGGCCGGCGGGGAGGGCGTGGGCGAGTCCGAAGTGCGGCACCGCGAGGGGATGCTGGACGGCGGCTGCCTGTCGGACATCGTCTTCACCTCGGGGACGACGGGCCGCCCCAAGGGCGCGATGATCACCCACGAGCAGACCCTGACGGCCTACGACATCTGGGCGGATCTGGCCGGCCTGCGCAGCACGGACCGCTACCTGATCGTCAACCCCTTCTTCCACACCTTCGGTTACAAGGCCGGGGTGATCGCCTGTCTGATGCGCGGGGCGACGATGATCCCGCAACCGGTGTTCAACGTGGACACGGCGATGGCGAACATCGCGGCGGAACGGGTGTCGGTGCTGCCGGGCCCGCCGACACTGCACCAGTCGCTCCTGGACCACGCGTTGCGGGACACCCACGATCTGTCCGCGCTGCGCCTGGTGGTGACCGGCGCGGCCGTGGTGCCGCTGCGACTGGTGGAACGCCTGCGCGGCGAACTGGGCGTGGAGACGGTGCTGACCGCGTACGGCCTGTCCGAGGCGAGCGGCATCGTGACGATGTGCCGCCGCGGCGACGACCCGTCGGTGATCGCGTCCACGTCGGGACGGGCGATCCCCCATACGGAGGTGAGGGTGGCCGGACCGCAGGGCGCACCGGTGCCGCCCGGCACCCCGGGCGAGGTCCTGGTCCGGGGCTTCAACGTCATGCGGGGCTACTACGAGGACCCGGCCGCCACGGACGAGGCCGTCTCGTCCGACGGCTGGCTGAGCACGGGCGACGTGGGTGTCCTGGACGAGGCGGGCAACCTGCGCATCACGGACCGCCTCAAGGACATGTTCATCGTCGGCGGCTTCAACGCGTACCCGGCGGAGATAGAGCAACTGCTCGGCGTGCACCCGGATGTGGCCGACGTGGCGGTGATCGGCATACCCGACGCGCGCCTCGGAGAGGTCGGCAAGGCGTACGTGGTGCGCAGGGCGGGCACGGTCCTGACCGCCGACGACCTCATCGCCTGGGCGCGGCGGGAGATGGCGAACTACAAGGTGCCGAGGGTGGTGGAGTTCGTGGGCGAACTGCCGAGGAACGCGAGCGGGAAAGTGGTGAAGGGGGAGCTGCGGGCCCGCTGAGCCCGCAACCTCCCCCTGGACACACCTCGGCCGCGACGGCTCCCCCTCCGCGCCGCCGCGGCCGATCCCCCCGTCGTGCCCGGATCAGGCGGGCTCGGACGTGATGTGGATGTTGTCCGTGCTGACCTTGCCCGGACCGGTGGCCTTGGCGTCGGTGATGTGGATGTTGTCCGTGCTGACCTTGCCCGGGCCGGTGGCCTTGGCGTCGGTGATGTGGATGTTGTCCGGCTTCACGGTGCCGGCATCCTCACCACTGGTGATGTGGATGTTGTCCGGGTCGACGACCGGGTCCTTGGTGGCATCGCTCATGGTGCTTCCCTCCGTGGATGCTGAACTCGCGTGTGTGGTTCGTCCGGCCGTTCCCCCGATGAACGGCCGGACGAGCCAACTGGTCGCCCAACAGTAGATCGTTGATCAGGCGACCTCACCGGTGGTCCGTCTGCCCCCCGACGCGACGGATCGACAACAAGAGAGTGCCGCGCGGCGATAAACGAACGATGAACGCTGCGGCGGACTCACACGGCAGTCGCCGGCGCCAGCAGCGCCCGGACCGCTTCGGCCTCGGGCGAGCCGAGCGCGTCGTAGATGGAGAGTGCCTCTTCCCAGCACACCTGAGCCCTGCCCGGCTGCCCGATCCCGTTGAGCGCCCGTCCCAGAACGGTGAGGACATTGCCGCGCCGCCATTCCCCACCGATCCCGCGGAGCACGGTCAGGGCGGCCTCGGCGTTGGCCGAGGCCTGGGCGGGGCGCTGGGCCGCCATGTCCACTTCGGCGAGCCTGAGGAGGGTCATGCCTTCCCAGAGGCGTTGCCGGCTCTCCCGGAAGACCCCGAGAGCCTCGTGCAGGCGATCCGCGGCCTCGGAGTACAACCCGTTCTGAGTCAGCGCCATGCCGAGGGCATAGCGGCCGTTGGCCCCCTTCAGGGCGTGTCCCAGGGCCGCGTACGTCTCGACCCCCTGCTCGGCGAGCGACACGGCGCTGCGAGGACGTCCGGACGCGAGGTGGATACGGGACAGGTTGCACAGCACGCTTGCCTCCCCGGCCCGGTCCTTGCAGGCCCGGAAGTCCGCCAGGGCCTGTTCCAGGTGCTTTTCCGCATCCAGGAGACGGCTCTGATAGAAGGCTATGGCGCCGCGCGCGTTCTCCGCCCAGCAGCGCGCCAGAGGATGATCGAGAGACTCGCCGAGCTCCAACGCCTCGCGGGCGGCATCGTCGGCCTCCGTGAATCGCCCGGACAGGTGGTAGGTGGCGGCGAGAACCACCGATGCGCGCCCCTCCGCGCGCTTGTCGGCATCCGACCTTGCCGCTTCGAGCAGGGAGATGGCCGCAGTCTCGTACCCCTTGGAGTTGGCCCCGGATTCGCTGAGGTCGAGCGTCACCCACAGCAGGTCGATGGCCCGAAGCAGTGTCCCGGACTGCGCGAACTGCCGCACACATGCCAGCAGCGTCGCTGCCTCTGCGTACAACCAGTCCTGGGCCGCGTGCCGGTCGTTGAAGGCCAATGCCGGATAAGCCGTGGACTCCATGTGGTCCACCAGCCGGTCCCCAGGCCGCTCGATCGCGTAGACCCCCGCCGCCGTCGCCAGATAGAAGTCCAGCAACCGCGACATCGCGGCCTCCGGCTCCCCGGTCGGCTGTTCGTCCCGCTCCGCGCACGCACGCGCGTAGAGCCGGACGAGGTCGTGGAAGCGGTAGCGTCCCGGCGCCGCCGACTCCAGCAGGGAGGTGTCGACGAGGGACTCCAGCAGGTCCTCCGTCTCCTCCGGGGGAAGGTCCAGGACCGCCGCCGCGGCGGCGAGGGACATGTCCGGGCCGTCGGCCAGGCCCAGCAGGCGGAAGGCGCGGGCCTGGGCCGGCTCCAGCTGGCCGTAGCCCAGCTCGAAGGTGGCCTTCACCGCCAGGTCGCCGGCCTGGAGTTCGTCGAGCCGGCGGCGCTCGTCCGCCAGCTTGGCGGCCAGGACCGACACCGTCCAGGTGCGGCGGGCCGCCAGCCGGGAGGCCGCGATGCGGATCGCCAGCGGGAGGAAGCCGCACGCGGCCACCACGTCCAGCGCCGCTTCCCGCTCCGCGGCCACCCGCTCCTCGCCCACGATCTTCGTGAACAGGGCGAGGGCCTCGTCCGGGGACATCACGTCCAGGTCCACCAGGTGGGCCCCGGCCAGGTCCACCATCCGGACCCGGGAGGTCACGAGGGCCGCGCAGCCCGCCGTGCCCGGCAGCAGCGGCCGTACCTGGGCCGCGTCCTTCGCGTTGTCCAGCAGGACCAGGACCCGGCGGCCGTCCAGGACGGACCGGTACAGGGCGGCGCGCTCCTCCAGGCTGTCGGGGATCGCCGAGTCCGCCGTGCCCAGGGCGCGCAGGAAGGAGCCGAGGACCGTCTCGGGTTCCGCGGCGCGCGAGCCCGCGCCCTGCAGGTCCACGTACAGCTGTCCGTCCGGGAAGGCCGGGCGGGCCCGGTGGGCGACGTGGACCGCCAGGGTCGTCTTGCCCACGCCGCCGATCCCGGCCAGTGCCGAGACCGCCATGACCCTGCCCTCGGCGGCCGCCTCCGACGCCGAGGCCAGCACCTCGCTCAGCTCGGAGACGAACGCGGAACGTCCCGTGAAGTCGGGGACGGACGCCGGAAGCTGGGCCGGGCGCACCGGTACCACCGAGGGTTCGGCCACCGGAGCGGACGGCTCCGCCAGGGCCGGGTCCGCCTGGAGGATGCGCTGTTGCAGCTCCCGCAGGCCCGGCCGCGGGTCCACCCCCAGCTCCTCCGCCAGCAGGCGCCGCGTGTCGGCGTACACCGCCAGCGCCTCCGCCTGGCGGCCGCTGCGGTACAGCGCCAGCATGAGCAGTTCGCGCAGGCGCTCACGCAGGGGGTGTTCGGCGGTCAGTGCGGTCAGTTCCGAGACCGCCTCCGCGTGGCAGCCCTGCTCGAGGTCCATGTCCAGGCGGGACTCCAGCAGCTGGAGACGCCATTCCTCCAGGCGGACGCGCTGGGCGTCGGCGTACGGGCCGGGGACCCCGGCGAGCGGTTCGCCGTCCCACAGGCCCAGGACCTGCTTGAGCACCTCGCGCGCCTGGCCCAGGTCTCCCGCGCCGCGCGCCTTCTCCGCCTCCGCCGTCAGTTCCTGGGCCACCGCCAGGTCCAGCGCGCCCTCGCCGAGGGAGCGCACGGCGTAGCCGCCCGACTCGCTCACCAGGACCCCGGGGTCCAGCACCTTGCGCAGCCGCGACGCATAGGTCCGAAGCGCCGCCAGCGCCTGGGACGGCGACTCGGTGCCCCACAGCGCGTCGATCAGTTCCGCCGCCGTCGCCGTACGGCCCTCGCGCAGCAGCAGGGCGGCGAGCAGGGCGCGCTGCTGAGGGGAGCCGGTGTTCAGCGTCTCCTCGCCGCGCCAGGCCCGTACCGGACCGAGCACGCTGAAGCGCAACGCCGCCGGCTCCGCGACGGCCGCGGAGCCGGGACGCCGCTGCTCAGGCACTCGCGGTCCACCGTCCATGCGTTCGCCCCCCTAGGCATCACGAACAACCCCGTCAGTTTGCCTTGTTCAGGGCGGTTGCGTCAGCCGTGGGAGACACCGATCACAGGCAGGCGCACTTCAGCACACAAGGTCCTCACACGGTCTTCGCACATGGTCGTCCGACACCAGCAGCTGACGGGTCGTCAGATCGGCGCTACGGTGAGCGCCATGGACACCCAGAGCGACTTCCCCCGGATCATCTCCGTCGACGACCACACGGTGGAGCCCGCGCATGTCTGGCAGGACCGGCTCCCGAAGAAATACCTGGACGCCGGGCCGCGCATCGTCCGCGCCCCTCTGAAGGAAATGACTTTTCTGGGCGGGCGGTTCAAGCCCGTCATGGGCGAGCCCGGGGGCGAGGGTCCCGTCGGCGACTGGTGGGTCTACGAGGATCTGCACCGGCCCCTGACCCGCCTCGACACCGCCGTCGGCTGCAGCAGGGACGACATCCGGCTGGAGGTCATCACCTACGAGCAGATGAGGGCGGGGTCGTACGACGTTCCCGAGCGGCTCGCCGACATGGACGTCAACCATGTCCAGTCGGCGCTCTGCTTCCCCACCTTCCCCCGTTTCTGCGGCCAGACCTTCACCGAGGCCCGGGACCGGGACCTGGCCCTGCTCTGCGTCCGCGCCTACAACGACTGGATGGTGGAGGAGTGGTGCGGGCCCGAGGCGCACGGGCGGCTCGTCCCCCTCACCCTCATCCCCCTGTGGGACGCCCGCCTCGCGGCCGAGGAGGTCCGGCGCAACGCCGCCCGCGGCGTACGGGCCGTCGCCTTCTCCGAGATACCCCCGCACCTGGGCCTGCCGTCGGTCCACACCGACGAGTGGGACCCGTTCCTCGCGGCGTGCGACGAGACCGGCACCGTCGTCGCGATGCACATCGGCTCCAGCAGCCGGATGCCCTCCACCTCCGCCGACGCCCCGCCCGCCGTCGGCTCCACCATCACCTTCGCCAACTGCTGCTTCTCGATGGTGGACTGGCTGATGAGCGGCAAGTTCGAACGTTTCCCGAATCTCCGGATCATGTACGCCGAGGGGCAGATCGGGTGGATCCCGTACATCCTGGAGCGCGCGGACGTGGTCTGGGAGGAGAACCGCGGCTGGGGCGGGGTCGCCGAGAAGGTCCACCGGCCGCCGTCCGAGCTGTTCGCCGGGCATGTCTACGGCTGCTTCTTCGACGACGCCTTCGGGCTCCGGAACCTCGACTCCATCGGCGTCGGGAACGTCCTGTACGAGACGGACTACCCGCACTCCGACTCCACCTGGCCCAAGTCCCGTGAGGTCGGCGAGGCGCAGATGGGGCACCTGCCGGCCGACGTGGTGGAGCGGATCGTCCGGGGGAACGCGATCGAGCTGCTGGGGCTGACCGGGGACGGGCTGTGGCAGGGGTCCCGGTGAGCCGCCTGGCCTACGGCATCCAGCTGCCGGTCCAGTCGCAGAGCACCCTCTACACCGAGGACTGGGAGGCCGCCGGCGGGCCCGCCGACCTGGTCGGGATCGCCCGGGCCGTGGACGGTGCCGGGTTCGACTACCTCGCCGTCTGCGACCACGTGGCCGTCCCGCGCCGGCTGGCCCCGGCGATGAGCACGGTCTGGTACGACCCGGTCGCCACCCTCGCCCACCTCGCCGCCGTCACCGAGCGCGTCCGGCTGCTCAGCCACGTCGCCGTCGTGGGCCTTCGGCACCCCCTGCTCAGCGCCAAGCAGTACGCCACTCTCGATCACCTCTCCGCAGGGCGGCTGATCCTCGGCGTGGGGGCGGGGCACGTACGCGAGGAGTTCGAGGTCCTCCAGGTGGACTTCGAGCGGCGCGGGGCCGTGCTGGACGAGGCGATCGACGCGCTGCGGGCCGCGCTCGGGCCCGAGGAGTTCCCCGAGCACCACGGCAAGCTGTACGACTTCGCCGGCCTGGGACAGCGGCCCCGGCCCGCGCAGCAGCACGTCCCGATCTGGGTCGGGGGCTCCTCGCCGGCCGCCGTCCGCCGGGCCGCGCTCAAGGGGGACGGCTGGCTGCCGCAGGGGGACCCGCGGGACCGCCTGCCCGCTCGGATCGACCGGCTGCGGCGGCTGCGCGAGGAACACGGCATCGGGACGCCCCTCACCGTCGGGGCCATCACCGAGCCGCTGTACGTCGGCCCGGCCGGCTGGGAGGTGGGGAGGCGCACCCTCACCGGGGCGCCCGAGCAGATCGCCGAGTCGCTGCGGGCGTACCGCGCGATGGGCGTGCACCAGATCCAGGTGCGGTTCCGCAGCCGGAGCCGCAGCGAACTCATCGACCAGATCGCCGCGTTCGGGGCCGAGGTCGCGCCCCGGCTGGACTGAGGAGCGGACATGGGCAAGCTGGACGGGCGGGTCGTCATCGTCACCGGGGCGGCACGCGGGCAGGGTGAACAGGAGGCGCGGCTGTTCCGTGAGGAGGGCGCGCGGGTCGTCGTCGCGGACGTGCTGGACGACCAGGGGGAGGCCCTGGCCAAGGAGATAGGGGCCCTCTACGTCCATCTCGACGTGGGCTCCGAGGACGGGTGGCGGGAGGCCGTCGGCGCCGTCAAGCAGGCGTACGGGCGCATCGACGGGCTGGTCAACAACGCGGGCATCCTGCGCTTCAACGCGCTGGTGGACACCCCGCTGGACGAGTTCATGCAGGTCGTGCAGGTCAACCAGGTCGGCTGTTTCCTGGGCATGAAGAGCGTCGCGCCGCAGATGGCGGACGGCGGGACCATCGTCAACACCGCCTCCTACACCGCGCTCACCGGCATGGCGGCCGTGGGGACCTACGCCGCCACCAAGCACGCCGTGCTCGGGCTGACCCGGGTGGCCGCACTGGAGCTGGCGGGCCGCCGCATCCGGGTCAATGCCGTCTGCCCGGGCGCCATCGACACCCCGATGTCCAACCCGGCCCGGCTGGACCCGGACGCGGACCCGGCGGAGATGAGCCGGGCGCTGGACGAGCTGTACCGCAGGCTCGTGCCGCTGGGGCGGGTCGGACAGCCCGAGGAGGTGGCCCGGCTCGCCCTCTTCCTGACCTCGGACGACTCCTCGTACATCACGGGGCAGCCGTTCGTGATCGACGGGGGATGGCTGGCGGGGGTCAGCATCATCTGACGCAGTGTCAGCTATTGACGGTCGCGGCGGCCGGTGCGACAGTCGGCCAACCAACAGCATCTGACGGTACGTCAGAAATACTCCAGGGACGGTGACCCGCCGTGGAATTCGGGCTCTTTGTACAGGGATACGTGGGCAAGCGCGCCGAGACCGACCCGCTGGCCGAGCACAAGGCACTGATGGAGGAGACCGAGTACGTCATCCAGGCGGACAAGTCCGGCTTCAAGTACGCCTGGGCGTCCGAGCACCACTTCCTGGAGGAGTACTCGCACCTTTCCGCCAACGACGTCTTCCTCGGCTACCTCGCCCACGCCACCGAGCGGATCCACCTGGGCTCCGGGATCTTCAACCCGCTCGCCCAGGTCAACCATCCGGTGAAGGTCGCCGAGAAGGTCGCCATGCTGGACCACCTCAGCGAGGGGCGCTTCGAGTTCGGCAGCGGCCGGGGCGCCGGCAGCCACGAGATCCTCGGCTTCCTGCCCGGCATCACCGACATGAACCACACGAAGGAGATCTGGGAGGAGACGATCGCCGAGTTCCCGAAGATGTGGCTCCAGGACGAGTACACCGGCTTCCAGGGCAAGCACTGGCAGCTCCCGCCGCGCAAGGTGCTCCCGAAGCCGTACGGGAAGTCGCACCCGGCGATGTGGTACGCGGCCGGGTCGCCGCCGTCGTACGCCATGGCCGCGAAGAAGGGGCTCGGCGTGCTCGGCTTCAGCATCCAGAAGGTCTCCGACATGGAGTGGGTGCTGGAGCAGTACAAGACGGCGGTTGTGAACGCCGAACCCGTCGGGGACTTCGTGAACGACAACGTGATGGTGACGACGACGGCGATCTGTGCGCCCACCCATGCCGAGGCGATCGACATCGCCGTGCACGGGGGCCTGCACTACCTGCCCTCGCTCGTCTTCCGGTACCACGACACCTTCCCGCGGCCCGAGGGGTTCCCCGTCTGGCCGGAGACTCTCCCCCGGTACACACCGGAGTTCGTGGAGCTGCTCATCGAGGAGGAGCTGCTGATCTGCGGGGACCCGGACGAGGTGCTGCGGCAGTGCAAGCGGTGGGAGCAGGCGGGGGCCGATCAGCTGAGCTTCGGGCTGCCGGTGGGGGTGCCGAAGGAGGAGACGCTGCAGACGATCCGGCTGATCGGTGAGCAGGTGATTCCGAAGATCGATACGGATCCTGTGCATCGGACTTCGCGGTTCCGGGCTGCCGTGTGAGCGCCGTCGGAGCGTGCGGGTCGTGCGTGGCTGGTCGCGCCCAGGCGGCGGAGCCGCATATCGATACCGCCCGCGCTCCTTCAGGCCGCTCATCGCAACGGAGTTGAGGAGGCAGCCCGTGTTCGATCACCTCATCAAGGGCGCGACCGTCGTCGACGGGACCGGTGCGCCCGCGTACACCGCCGACGTCGGCATACGCGGCGGCCGGATCGCCGCCGTCGGCCGGATCACCGAAGAGTCCCGCACCACCGAGGACGCCTCCGGCCTCGTCCTCACCCCCGGCTTCGTCGATCCCCACACCCACTACGACGCCCAGCTCTTCTGGGACCCGTACGCCACGCCCTCGCTCAACCACGGGGTGACGACCGTCGCCGCCGGGAACTGCGGCTTCACGCTCGCGCCGCTCAACCCGGACCGGCCCGAGGACGCCGACTACACCCGGCGGATGATGTCCAAGGTGGAGGGCATGTCCCTGGTCGCGCTGGAGCGGGGGGCACCGTGGAGCTGGCACTCCTTCGGGGAGTACCTGGACGCCCTGGAGGGGCGGATCGCGGTCAATGCCGGGTTCATGGTGGGGCACTGTGCGCTGCGGCGGTACGTGATGGGACCGCAGGCCGTCGGCGGGCAGCCGAGCGGGGAGCAGCTCGAGCAGATGCTCCGGCTGTTCCACGAGGCCATGGACGCGGGAGCCTGGGGGCTGTCCACCACCCAGTCCGGCACACACTCCGACGGCGACGGGCAGCCCGTGGCCTCCCGGCACGCCCAGCCGCAGGAGCTGCTCGCCCTGGCCCGGGCCGTCGGCGAGCACGAGGGCACGCAGATCGAGGCGATCGTCGCCGGGTGCCTGGACCAGTTCAGCGACGCCGAGATCGATCTGTTCGTGGAGATGAGCGCGGCGGCGGGACGGCCCCTGAACTGGAACGTCCTGACCATCGACGCGGGCGTTCCGGAGCGGGTGCCCCGGCAGCTGAGCGCCAGTGAGCGGGCTCGGAAGGCGGGCGGGCGCGTGGTGGCGCTCACCATGCCGATCCTCACCCCGATGAACATGTCCCTGGGCACCTTCTGCGCCCTGAACCTCATCCCCGGGTGGGGGCCGGTCCTCGCACTGCCCGTGCCCGAGCGGATCGCCAGGCTCCGTGACCCCGCGGTCAGGAGCGAGATGCTGCGGCGGGCCCGGTCGAAGGAGGCGGGTGTCTTCCGGCGGCTCGCGAACTTCGGGCGGTACGTCATCGGGGACACCTACAGCGAGGCCAACCGAGGGCTCACCGGCCGGGTGGTCCGGGACATTGCCGCCGAGCGCGGGCAGGAGCCCTTCCACTGCCTGGTGGAGATCTGCGCCGACGACGATCTCCGTACGGTCCTGTGGCCGATGCCCACCGACAACGACCCGGCCTCCTGGGCCCTGCGCGCCGAGACCTGGCAGCACGAGGACGTGCTGCTCGGCGGCTCGGACGCGGGCGCGCACCTGGACCGGATGTGCGGGGCGCCGTACACCACCCGGTTCCTCGGGGACTGTCTGCGGGGCCGCAAACTGGTCGGCCTGGAGCAGGCGGTGAAGATGCTGACCGACGATCCGGCGCGGCTCTTCGGGCTGCGCGAGCGCGGCCGGATCCGGGAGGGCTGGCATGCGGACCTGGTCCTCTTCGACCCGGAGCGGATCGACGCGGGCCGAGCCACCCTGGTGCACGACCTGCCGGGCGACAGCCCACGGCTGGACTCCAGGGCGCTCGGCGTGCGGGCCGTGTGGGTCAACGGCGTCGAGGCGATCCGGGACGACGTCGTGAGCGGCGCGGTGCCGGGCAGGGTGCTGCGGTCCGGGCGCGACACCGGGACGGTGAGCACGAATTGAGCGACGGACAGCGGCTCTTCATCGCAGGTGCGTGGGCCGAGCCGGACGGCGGGTACTACCCGGTGACCGACCCGGCCACCGAGGAGACGGCCGGGCAGGCGCCGGAGGCCTCCGTGGCGCAGGTGGAGGAGGCCTGCGCGGCGGCCCGGGAGGCGTTCGGGACCTGGTCGCGGACCGGGCCCGAGGAGCGGGCGGCGGTGCTGGGGCGGGCCGCGGAGATCATCCGCGGCCGGCTCGTCCCGTACGCCGACCTGGCGCAGGCCGAGACCGGGGCGACGACGGGAACGGCCCGGGCGATGCAGGTCGGGGTGGCCGCCGCCCGGTTCCGCCGGTACGCCACCGTGGAGCCCGCCGAGTGGGCCGTGGCCCCGCAGATCAACGAGGCGGGGCCGATGGGAAGGGCGGGGGTGATGGGGGCGCTGGCGGTGCGGCAGCCCGTGGGGGTCGTCACCTGCATCACCTCCTACAACAACCCGTGGGCCAACCCGGCCGGCAAGATCGCCCCGGCCCTGGCCATGGGCAACACGGTGGTCGTGAAGCCGGCCCCGCAGGACCCGCTGTCCGTCTACCGGATGGCCGAGGCGCTGCAGGAGGCGGGTGCACCGGCGGGTGTGGTGAACGTGGTCTCGGGGCGCGCCACGGAGGTCGGTGCGGCCGCCGTCGCCTCGGCCGACGTCGACATGGTGAGCTTCACCGGTTCCACGGCCGTCGGGCAGCGCATCGCCGAGGTGTGCGGGCGGGACATGAAACGCCAGCTGATGGAGCTGGGAGGGAAGGGGGCGGCCCTCGTCTTCGACGATGCCGACCTCGCCTCGGCGGTGGCCGGGATCGGGACGACGTTCTCCTTCTACAGCGGGCAGATCTGCACGGCGCCCACCCGGGTGCTGGCCCAGCGGGGGGTGTACGAGCGGCTGGTCGAACAACTCGCCGCCTACGCAAGCCGGTTGAAGGTGGGCGACCCGCGGGAGTCCGGCACGGTCGTGGGGCCGCTGATCTCCGCCGAGCACCGGGCGCGGGTGGAGTCGTACGTCGAGCTGGGGCGCAAGGAGGGCGCGACGGTGGTCGTCGGCGGTGAACGCCCGCCGCTGGAGCGGGGTTTCCATGTCGCCCCGGCCGTGCTGGCCGACTGCACGAACGACATGCGGGTGGCGCGGGAGGAGATCTTCGGGCCCGTCGTGTCGGTCATCCCCTTCGACGAGGAGGACGAGGGCGTGGCCCTCGCCAACGACTCCGACTACGGCCTGATCGACTACGTCTGGTCGGGCGATGTGGCCCGCGCCTTCCGGGTGGCCCGGCGGCTGCGGGCCGGCGGTGTGGGGGTCAACACGGTCGGCCGCAACATGGAGGCGCCCTTCGGCGGGTTCAAGAAGAGCGGGGTCGGCCGGGACGTGGGCTCCTACGCCCTGCATGCGTACAGCGAGGTGCAGGCGATCGTGTGGCCGGGGTGAGCGGGCTCAGTCCGTGAGATCCACCCGCACCGTCAGCAGGTCGGTGCCGAAGGCCCGTACGGCCGCGCTGTTGAAGCGGGGCAGGGCGCGCAGACGGGCCACGGCGTCGTCCTCCGGCAGCAGGTGGGCGGTGCCGTGGTGCCAGCGGCCGCCGATGCGGACGCGGACCTTCGGGTCGGCCTGGATGTTGCGCACGTACTGGGACTTGAACCCGAACTCCGAGACGATCCAGAAGGAGTCCCCGACCCGGCGCCCGCCCACCGGCGTGGGCCGGGGCAGGCCGGAGCTGCGGCCGGTGGTCTCCAGGAGGGTCTGGAAGGGCAGGCGCCGGTTGAGCGGGTTGGCGAGGTATCGCTGGAAGCGGGTCACGATGCGGTGCTTGCGGTCGGCGTTGCGGGACATCTCTCGTGCTTCCTGTTCTCCTGGGCGGGTGGCGTCCGGTTCCTGTCCGGGGCCGCGTGGGTGCTGTGCAGGCCCCGTGCGGACGCGGTGATGCGCGGACGTCCGTAGGACTGGCGCGTGTTAGCCTCCCCCGCGGTCATGAACTATCGCAACGGGGGAACGTGATGGGCGCGTCTTCGGACGGCTACACGGTCAAGTCCGGCATGTCCGGGCAGGCGAAGGAACTGGACGGCGCCGGCGACGACGCGGGACACATACACGAGGCGATCGTCCCCGATCTCTGCTACACGCAGGACGCCCTGGGCGGCGCCGAGTCGGCGGAGGCGTTCAACGCGTTCGCCGCGGCCTGGCTGGACGACGCGTCCACGCTGGAGTCGGCACTCCACGAACTCGCGGACAAGGTCCGCCTGTCCAAGGGTGCGTACGGGGGAGCCGACCACGCGGCGGCGACCCGGACCGAGGCCGTGACCGTCGGCGGCGACGGCATGACCACGATGCCCGTGTCCGCCGGGGGCAGCGGTGTCACCACGATGCCGACCGGTGCGAACACCGTCACCACGATGCCGACGCCCGGCGGGCGGCCGTCGGCCCTGACGGGTTACTGAGAGCCGGCCGATGACGGGATTCCTGAACCTGAACCCCTTCGGCGCCCTGGGCACCCCGGCCGGCCGCCGTTCCTGGCTGGCCGATCTGTGTGGGAGCATCCCCAAGGCCGCGTCCAAGAACGATCTGCTGGACCAGATCGACGGCGCCCTCTTCGTCGTCGCGCCGGTGGGCGACACAGCCACCCTCGAATCGCTGGGCAAGCGCTACCGCGGCCAGGTCGACAAGGCCGGGGACGTGCACGACCGGGCGAACAAGGTGGCCCGCAAGGGGCTGCCGGAGGTCTGGGTCGGCGACACGAGCGTGCTCGCCTCCGACGCGGTGGGCGCCTCCGCCCGGGCCGCGACCAAGATGTCCGACGCGTTCGAGGGCGGCGCCAAGGCCCTGCTCGCGCTGGCCGACGCACTCGGGCACGCGCAGAAACAGGACGCCGACGGCCGCGCCAAGATGCAGCAGGCCAAGCAGCAACTCGGCCCCAAGGACAGCTTCTTCGACCTCGGCCGCCTGATCGAGACCGACGAGGAGAAGGCCGAGAAGAAGAAGGCCCTCGACACGGCCCGGACCGTCGCCACGGACGGGGTCGGGCTGATGCACAAGGCCGCCGTCGCCGCGGACGACGCCGTGCGCGCAGCGGCCCGGGACCTGAACAAGTGGGCGGCCGAGGCACGCGCCGGGAAGATGCACACCGGTCGGCTGACCGCGGTGGACCGGCTGATGCTCGCCGACACCAGCGGCAAGGACGGCGCGCCCGACTACAACGAGATCCTCACCGCGGGCGACCTGGAGCGCTCCGGCCGGGCCATGGACAAGCTCTCGCCGGCCGACCGGACCCGGATGGACCAGCTCCTTGCGAACGCGAAGTCCCCGCAGGAGAAGGCGTACCTGATGAAGGCGCTCGCCGCGGGCCACGGTGTCGCCGACATCGAGACGTTCGACGGCAAGATCCACGGCAAGGACCCGGCCTGGCTACAGCGGCACCTGTCGCCGATCGTCACCAAGGGCGACAGCCTCAAGGACGAGGGGACGGACGGCAACGGCGCCAACGTCAACACCGACCTGCAGAGTTTCGACGGCCAGCAATGGGCCCAGGGCGGCGACGGCAGTGAGGGCACCTGCGTCGCCTCGTCCACCGTCACCGCCCGCGCCATGGTCGACCCGGTTTTCGCCCTCGGGCTCACCGGCGGCCCCAGCGGCCAGGAGGACGACCCGGCAGCCTTCCGGCGGCGCCTGGTGGACGAACAGCACCGGGTGCACCAGGAGGGCCACGGCGGCGCCAACTGGAACGGCATGGACCTGACCGGCAAGACCGACGTCGTCAACAAGGAGATCAGCCCGGAGACCGGAAGCTCCTACGAGCTGCACGAGGTCCGGGACGCCGACTCCCGGCGCAACGTCCTGCCGGACATCGAGAAGGCGGTGGCGGAGGGCAAGCCGGTGCCCATCGGCGTCGAGGGATACACGGACGGCAAGCGGTCCGGCCACGCCATGATGATCATCGGCCAGGAGGGTGACAAGCTGGAGATCTACAACCCGTGGGGCAGGACCACATGGGTCAGCGAGGACGACTTCGTCAACGGCGGCATGGGCAAGGCCAGCGACTACCAGCTGCCCAACGCGTACGCCGTACACCTTCCCCAGGACTGAAGAACAGCTCAGGACCGACCATGACTGCACGCACACCGCTCCTCGGCACGGCCGCCCTGGCCTGTCTCCTCGCCCTCACCGGCTGCGGCCACGGCGGCGGGACCGGCCACCCCGGCCCCACCGGTACGCCCGCCCGGAGCGCCGGGCCCGGATCGACCGGCAAGCCCAGCGCGACCGGCACAACCGGCGGGACAGGCAAGGCCGCCGAGTACGGCATCGAGCACCGGGCCGTCACCGTCGAGCCGGGCGGGAAGTTCTCCCTCACCGTCCCGTCGGCGGTGACCCTGGGCGAGCACTGGTACCTCGCCGGTCCCGAGCCGGACGCGGCCGTGCTGAAGTACCGGGGCGACCGGGAGACCGGCGACGGCAGCGGCGCCGACGGCAGCACCGGCGGCACCCACTCCTTCGACTTCACCGCCCTGGCCAAGGGCAGGACCACGGTACGACTGCTGCACTGCCCGCTGGGCACGTGCACCGGCCCCGGCCCCCACGACCGTTCGACCCTGGGCCCCACCCCCGACGACACGGCGTCCCCGTCCCCGTACCCCACCGCCACCGGCACTCCGGACGCCCACGCCGCCTTCTACGTCTTCACGATCACCGTCCGCTGACCGGACCGGAACCGAGGCCCTCATGTCCCCTGCTCCCGACAGCCGCACCGACGACGAGGTCCTGGCCGCCACCGACGTCACCATGCTGCTGCGCTACGGCCTGACCCAGGACGCCTTCCGCACGGCCCTGTTCGGCGACGGTGCCGTCGCGGCGGCGGTGACCCTGGACCGGCTCGGCGTAGTGCCGCGCTCGCTGGTGTTCGTCGCCGAGATCGTCCGCTCCGGCGGCCTCGCGTATGCGGCCGGGCTGCCCGAGCCGCTGCCGTCCCGGGAGCCGGCCGAGATCCTTGGGGACTGGCTGACCGGCGCCGCGCAGACCGCCACCACCCCGGAGGCCGAGACGCGCGCCGCCCGCTGGCTGGACGCGGTCGCCGAGATCATCGCTCTGCGCCGGGCCACCCGCGGGGGCACGGCCTAGGCATCCCGGTCGGCGAGCCAGTTGCCGTGGAACCCGAAGGGGACACGGGCGGGCAGATGGACCGTGGCGACCGGCTCGGCGGCGAGGTCGCCGGCGTCCAGGACGACCAGGTCGCTGCGGTCGGTGGCGGCGTCGTGGACGTAGGTCACCAGCCAGCCGGGGCCGCCGGGCACGTCGTCGGCGGGGGCGAACGCGGCCTCGCCGGGTGTGCGGCCCGGACCGAAGTCGTGCGCGGTGGCGGAGCCGGTCGTCAGGTCGTAGCGGACCAGTGAGGTGCCGGACGTCATGTGTCCGTGGCGGGAGCCGAGGCCGGTCAGCCGGTCGTCGACGCGGGGGAACTCGCCCGGACGGTCGTCGGCCTGCTCCTCGCGCACCGTCCCGCGGACCGGGTCGATGGTCCACTTCCACAGCACGGCCTGCTGCGGCGCGGTGCCGGCGCCGGCGGTGCGCCGGTACATCTCCGGGTAGCGCATGACGTGCAGCACGATCGTGCCGTCCGGCGCGTCGTAGGCGTTGAGCGAGTGGAAGACGTAGCAGGGGTCCACCGTGAACCAGCGGACCTCGCCGTACGGGTCGTCGCGGCGCAGGACGCCGAGCCGGGCACCGTATCCGTCGTCCCAGCTGTAGGGCATGGTCCCGCCGGCCAGGGCGAGTTCGACGTCGAAGACGACGGGCAGGTCCATGAAGACGACGTGTCCGGCGGTGAGCGCGAAGTCGTGCAGCATGGTCGGCCCGGGCACCTCCACGGGCCTGCTGATCGCCAACTCGCCCGTGGCGTCGGCCCGGTGGTAGGTGAGGCGGTCGGGCTCCAGCATGCCGTAGCCGAAGAAGTGCAGTTCGCCGGTGGTCGGGCAGGTCTTCGGGTGGGCCGTCATCGCGGTCCGCAGCCGACCGCCGAAGTCGTAGGGGCCCACGGTGCCGAGGTCGCAGGTCAGCTCGTAGGGCAGGGCGCTCTCGACCAGGGCGAGGGTGCGGCCGGCGTGCCGGACGACGTGGGTGTTGGCCGGGCCGGCGGTGAGGTCCCGGTTGCCCTGGTCGTCGTACATCCGCGCCCCGTCGGTGAACCGGGTGGTGCGCACCCAGCGGTTGCGGTAGGAGACGGCCCGCCCGCCTTCGAGCCGGACACCGTGCACCATGCCGTCGCCGAAGAACCAGTGCCCGGATGCCGCGTCGGCCGGGTTGGGGCCGTTGCGCAGGTACCAGCCGGCCAGTTCGGGCGGGAGGGTGCCGGTCACCGGCAGGTCGTGCGCGGTGAGTTCCTCGGTGACCGGGGCGTAGTTGCCGGAGAGGTGCTTCGAGCTCATCGGGCCACCTGCCCGGCCTTGGCCTGGACGTGGGCGACGTAGCGCACGGTGAAGACCATCGGGACGGCGAAGCCGGCGATCTGGACGACGGTCGCGGGCGTCGAGTGGGCGTGACCGGAGTGGGCCAGCACGGCGAGGACGGCGGCGGTCAGTACGAAGGCGGCGGTCCAGACGGCGGTGATGACGGTGTTGACCCGGATGAACGGCTTCAGGTTCCAGTACTCGCGCGGGGTGGTGCGCTTGGCGATGCCCAGGGTGAACGGCCGCCGGACGGCCAGCGAGACTCCGGCGACGACGGCGAGGGTGCCGGAGGACAGAGCCGCGGAGTAGTTGTGCACGCCCGAGTGCGGGTCGGCGAAGGCGATGGCCGCGAGGACGGCGAAGAAGGCGGCCGAGCCGGTCTCGATGATCAGTGCGTCGAATCCGGTGCCGGACCGCTTCTCCTGGGCGATGAGCCCCACGGCGATCGCCAGGGCGGCCAGGGCTCCCCACTGCCACTGCCCCGAGGGGACGACGGCGAAGACGATCCATGGCAGGAAGGTGCGCAGGTACGACATTGGGTTTCCCCCGGTCTCAGGTGTCTGTTCCGACATGTCAAAAGTAGAAGGTCGCACCATGACATGTCAACAGTGGAATGTGGAAGGTAGGGTGGAACCATGAGCCTCAAACACGCACTGCTCGGCCTGCTCTCGGAGCGCCCCGCCAGCGGGTACGACCTGCTGAAGCGGTTCGAGACCTCCCTGGCCAACGTCTGGCCGGCGACCCAGAGCCAGATCTACACCGAGCTGACCAAGCTGGCGGGCTCCGGACTGATCACCGTCGCGGCTCAGGGACCGCGCGGCCGCAAGGAGTACGCCCTCGCCGACGAGGGCATGGCCGAGCTGCGCCACTGGCTGACCGAGACCAAGCCCCAGCGCAACACCCGCAGCGACCTCCTGCTGCGCGTCTTCTTCCTCGGTGTGCTGCCGCCCGAGCGGGCCCGCGGCTATCTGGCCGACCTCGCCGACATGTCCGAGCAGGAGTACGAGCAGCTGAAGCAGCTCGACGCCGCCATCGACTGGGACGACGACAACCTCTCGGTCCACGGCCGTATCGCCCTGGAGTACGGGCTGCGCTTCAACGCGATGCGCCGGGAGTGGGCCGAGTGGGCCGCGGCCCAGATCAAGTAGCGCCGAGAAAGACGGGGTTGGTGAACGCGGCCAGCGCTCCCGGGACCGGGCCCAGGGCCGTCTCGTGGCGCACCTCCGCCCGTACGTAGGCCGCGTACGCCGGGGTCGTACGCCATTCGACGACCCCCTGGCCCGCCACCGGCAGCGGATCGCCGGTGAACAGCACGCCCTGGTCGGTGACGAAGCGGACCGAGCAGCGCGGCGCCCCGGACACCTCCAGCCGGACCGTGACCGGGGTGTCGGCGGGCACCGCCAGCCGCTCGCCGACACCCGCCTGCCCGCCCTCCGCGGCGGTGGCGGTGAAGGCCAGTGCCACCTGCCGCGACTCGGCCACGTACGAGCGGCCCGCGCGGATGCCCTCCTGGATCGCCTCGCGGGTGAGGTCGTCGGCGAGGACGACCGTCTGCGGCATGCCGACCACGTCCGGGTCGCGGTGGGCGTCGCTGTTGCCCATCGCGGGCAGCCACCGCCGGTTCTCCCGCACCGAGGCGACGAGCCGGGCGTCCCAGGCGGCCAGCGCGACCTCGTCGTCGGGCGTGTACGGCCCGTTCCACACCTCGACCGCGTCGGCCTCCCCGAACCCGAACTTCCAGGCGCACCCGACGCAGGTGGCAAACGGGTGGGCCGGTACGACCAGCCCCCCGGCCTCCCGGATCCGGCGCGCGAAGTGCCCGAAGCGGCCGTCCCGGGCCCGGTAGCGCCAGTCGACGAAGGTGCCCGGCCCGGTCCCGAGGGCCAGCACGTGCCCGTTGCGCGTGGTGACCTCCTCGCCCAGCATCACGAGCAGGTCCTCGCCCGCCGCGTCGGCCCAGTGGGCGTGCGAGGAGGTCGTGTTGTGCTCGGAGCTGTTGATGAAGTCCAGACCGGCCGCACGGGCCAGCGCCGCGATCTCGGCCGGGGTGCGGCGCCCGTCGGAGTGCCAGGAGTGCAGATGGCAGTCACCCCGGTACCAGGCACGGCCCCGCCCGGCCGCCCGGTCGGGCGGATACACGGGCCGCGGAGTCTCACCCGGCCCGCCCGCGGTGAGCGTGACCGTCAGCTCGTACGACAGCCCCTGCGGCGCCACGGTGTACGGACCGAGCGCGATGTGCCAGGTCCCGGGGGTGAGCGGGCCGGGCAGATACCCGGGTGTCGCGTCGTCGGCCCGCACGAAGAACTCGGTCCGGGCCCCACCCGACCAGCCACGAAACCCCCGCCCGCCCAGCTCGGTCCCGCGCGGGTCGAAGAGACCGATGTCGAGGGCGTTGCCGGGGGTGCCGACCGGGACGGCGGGCTTGTCGTAGGTGTAGGAGACGTGCAACTCACGGGTGCCGGAGGGTACTTCGAAGGGTACGTAGACATAGTCCGGTGACCCCGGTACAAGAGTGCCGCGCAACGTCGTCACACCGCCAACGTAAGCCACCCCGAGGGGCGCGGGACAGTATCAATTTGCGCCTCCGCCGCGTGGGCGCGACCAGCCACGTACGAGCCGCACCCGCCGACGGTGATCGGTCGGCACCTGCACATGCGCCAGTGCCGACCAGTCGGTATCGACATGTGAAGCCGCACCGGGTACAGAAGACCCATGCGCATCGCCGTCACGATTTTCCTCACGGACGAGACCATCACCCCCACGCGCCTGGCCCGCGAGCTGGAAGTCCGGGGTTACAGCGGCCTGTACCTCCCCGAGCACACCCACATCCCCGTGGAGCGAACGACTCCGTACCCGGCCGGCGGCGACCTGCCCCGCGAGTACGGCCGCACCCTCGACCCCTTCGTCGCGCTCGGCCAGGCCGCCGCCGTGACCGAGCGACTGGGCCTCGGCACCGGCATCACGCTCGTCGCCCAGCACGACCCGATCGATCTGGCCAAGCAGATCGCGACCCTCGACCACCTCTCCGGCGGCCGCTTCACCCTCGGCCTCGGCTACGGCTGGAACGTGGAGGAGGCCGCCGACCACGGGGTGGAGTGGCGCACCCGCCGGGAGCTGGTCCGGGACCGGATGGGCCTCATGCGCGCGCTGTGGTCCGAGGAGCCGGTGGGCCACGACGGGGAGTTCGGCGGCGTGCGGCCCAGCTTCGCGTTCCCCAAACCCGTGCAGAAGCCGCGCGGGCCGGTCGTCGGCCCCCGCACCCTCGTCGGCGGGGCGGCAGGGCCCAAGCTGTTCGCGCACATCGCCGAGTACGCCGACGGCTGGCTGCCGATCGGCGGCGGCGGGCTGTCCGAATCGCTGCCGGTGCTGCGCTCGGTGTGGGCGGACGCGGGCCGCGACCCGTCCGCCCTTCAGGTGGTCCCCTACGCCGTGCTGCCCACCCCCGGCAAGCTCGCCCACCATGCCGAACTGGGCATCGAGGAGACGGTGGTCCAGCTGCCGTCGGCGGGGGAGGCGGAGGTGCTGCGCATGCTGGACGACTGCGCGAGCTTTCTGTAGGCGGGGGCGCGTCCGGCAGGGGCGCGGGGAACTGCGCGACAAGCCACCGCAATCCGCACGTGACCGTGCACCGCACCTGCCCGGACCCGGCGGCTTCGGCGGAGCCCCACGCCGTGATCAGCCCGAACGTATGCTCAAGGGATGACGACTTCCGCGACCTCCGGAACCGGCCCGACCGAGAACTCCATGCGTCGCGCCCTCAAACGTGCCCGGGACGGCGTCGCCCTCGACGTCGCCGAGGCGGCGGTGCTCCTCCAGGCCCGCGGCGAGGCCCTGACCGATCTCGTCGCCTCCGCCGCCCGGGTGCGGGACGCGGGCCTGGCGGCGGCGGGCAGGCCCGGCGTCATCACCTACTCGAAGAGCGTCTTCATCCCCCTCACCCGACTGTGCCGGGACAAGTGCCACTACTGCACCTTCGTGACCGTCCCCGGCAAGCTGCGCCGGGCGGGCCACGGGATGTTCATGTCCCCGGACGAGGTGCTGGACATCGCGCGCAAGGGCGCCGCTCTCGGCTGCAAGGAAGCCCTCATCACCCTCGGCGACAAGCCCGAGGACCGCTGGCCGGAAGCGCGCGAGTGGCTGGACGCGCACGGCTACGACGACACCATCGCCTACGTCCGTGCCATCTCCATCCGCATCCTGGAGGAGACGGGCCTGCTGCCCCACCTCAACCCGGGCGTCATGACCTGGACGGACTTCCAGCGCCTCAAGCCCGTCGCCCCGTCCATGGGCATGATGCTGGAGACCACGGCCACCCGCCTGTGGTCGGAGCCCGGTGGCCCCCACCACGGCTCCCCGGACAAGGAACCGGCCGTACGGCTCAGGGTGCTGGAGGACGCGGGCCGTTCCTCGGTCCCCTTCACCTCCGGCCTGCTGATCGGCATCGGTGAGACGTACGAGGAGCGCGCGGAGTCCCTCTTCGCCCTCCGCAAGGTCTCCCGGTCCTACCACGGCATCCAGGAACTGATCATCCAGAACTTCCGCGCCAAGCCGGACACGGCGATGCGCGGCATGCCGGACGCCGAACTGGACGACCTGGTCGCCACGGTGGCCGTCGCCCGGCACATCATGGGCCCGAGCGCCTGCCTCCAGGCCCCGCCGAACCTCGTGGACAGCGAGTACGAGCGGCTGATCGGTGCCGGTATCGACGACTGGGGCGGGGTGTCGCCCCTGACCATCGACCACGTCAACCCCGAGCGCCCCTGGCCGCAGATCGAGGAACTCACCGAGCGCTCCCGGGCCGCCGGCTTCGAGCTGCGTGAACGTCTCTGTGTCTACCCGGAGTTCGTCCGCCGCGGCGAGCCCTGGCTGGATCCGCGGCTGCGCCCGCACGTCGCCGCGCTGACCGACCCTCAGACCGGCCTCGCCCTGCCGGACGCAGTGGTCGAGGGGCACCCGTGGCAGGAGCCGGAGGAGGTCTTCGTGCCCGCCGGCCGCACGGACCTGCACCGCACGATCGACACCGAGGGCCGGACCTCCGACCGGCGCGACGACTTCGACGAGGTCTACGGCGACTGGGAGGCGCTGCGCGAGGCCGCCGCCCCCGGCATGACACCCGAGCGCATCGACACGGACGTACGCCAGGCGCTGCGCACGGCGGCCGACGACCCCACGCGGCTCACGGACGCCGAGGCCCTGGCCCTGCTGCACGCGGACGGCCCGGCGCTGGACGCGCTGTGCCGGGTGGCGGACGACGTGCGCAGGTCGGCGGTGGGCGAGGACGTCACCTACATCGTCACGCGCAACATCAACTTCACCAACGTCTGCTACACGGGCTGCCGCTTCTGCGCCTTCGCCCAGCGCCGCACGGACGCGGACGCGTACACCCTCTCCCTGGAGCAGGTCGCGGACCGCGCGCAGCAGGCGTGGGACGTGGGCGCGGTCGAGGTCTGCATGCAGGGCGGGATCCACCCCGACCTGCCGGGCACCGCGTACTTCGACATCGCGAAGGCGGTGAAGGAGCGCGTCCCCGGGATGCACGTCCACGCCTTCTCGCCGATGGAGGTGGTGAACGGCGCGACGCGCACCGGCATGTCGATCCGTGAGTGGCTGTCCGCGGCCAAGGAGGCGGGGCTGGACTCCATCCCGGGGACGGCGGCGGAGATCCTGGACGACGAGGTCCGCTGGGTGCTGACCAAGGGCAAGCTGCCCACGGCCACCTGGATCGAGGTGATCACCACCGCCCACGAGCTGGGCATCCGGTCCTCCTCCACGATGATGTACGGGCATGTCGACCAGCCCCGCCACTGGCTCGGGCATCTGCGCACACTGGCCGGGATCCAGCAGCGCACGGGCGGCTTCACCGAGTTCGTGACGCTCCCCTTCATCCACACGAACGCGCCGGTGTACCTGGCGGGCATCGCACGCCCCGGCCCCTCCACGCGGGACAACCGGGCGGTGACGGCGATGGCCCGTCTCCTCCTGCACCCCTACATCCCCAACATCCAGACAAGCTGGGTCAAACTGGGCGCCGAGGGTGCTGCGGAGATGCTCCGCTCCGGGGCGAACGACCTGGGCGGCACGCTGATGGAGGAGACGATCTCCCGGATGGCGGGCTCGTCCTACGGCTCCTACAAGTCGATCCGGGACCTCGTGGCGGTGGCGGAGGCGGCCGGCCGCCCGGCCAAGCCGCGTACGACCCTGTACGGCGAGGTGTCCGAGGAGCGGCAGCGGGCGGCGGAGGCCTCCGACGGGCACCTGCCCGACCTGCTGCCTGTCCTGGACTGAGCCCGGACTGAGTACGATGATCCGACCCTCGTGCCGAGAGGGGACCCGTAGCGGAGGAGATGCGTACCCGTGGCTGCCCGACTGCCCTCGTGGGCCTGGGTCTCCGGTCTGACCGCGGGGGCGACCGCGGCCGTCGTCGCCCTCGCCGTCCAGGCGGACCACGGTCCGCACCCCACGGCCGCGACGGTCAAACCCAGCGCGTCGGCGTCCGCGGGCGCCCACGCGCCCGCCAGGCCGAAGGAGCCGTCGGGGCCGCCCGAGCTCCCGGAGGAGTCCGGCGCGGGCCGCCGGGTCGTCTACTCGCTCGGCGAGAAGCGCGTGTGGCTGGTGGACGCGACCGGGAAGGCGAACCGTACGTTCACGGTGTGGCCGGGCACGGTGGGCCCGCAGCCCGGTCGCTACTCGGTCACGCTGCGCATCCAGTCCCTCAAGGGCTCGGACGGCGTGCAGATCGAGCACGTCATGTACTTCACCAAGGTCTCCGGCGTGAACATAGCGTTCTCCAACGCCCTCGACGGCGCTTCGCCGCCACCGGCGGACGGGCAGAAGCGGGGCGGCATCCGCCTCCACAAGGAGGACGGAGCCGCGCTGTGGGCGTTCGGTGATCAGGGGACCAAGGTCACGGTCGTCAAGTAGTCGGGTCCTGCGCGCGCTGCCCCGGCAGCTGGTTGACGATCAACGCCACCCCGCTCAGCAGGAACACCCGGGTCGCCGCGTCCAGCCCGTTCCACGTCTTCGACTGCCACATCGAGAACCACTCACCGCCGATCGCGATGAACCCGGCACCGAAGAGGAGCAGCAGCATCAGCAGACCGTAGGTGGAGAAACGGCGGGCGAGGTCGTCCCGCTGCCGCGCCCAGAGATACGTCCCCCAGATCAGGACCAGGGCCGCCACCGTCTCCCACGCGATGATCGCGACATAGGCGGTGTCCTGCAGGCCCTTGCTGGTGATGGCCCGCCACATCAGGTCGTCGTCCTTGAACGTCGTGTCCATCGCCAGCACATGCTGTACGAACTGCTGGTTGGTCCCGAAGTCGGTGATGTTCCCGAGGGCCACCAGGGCGATGTAGAGGGCGAGTATGCCGGTGAGCACACCGGCGGCAAGCCTGAGGCTCGAGTTACGGGTGGGGGTGGTGGTCATGGCTGAATTCTCCCCTGCCCGAGAGCGAGTTATCGCGTGGGCATTGCGCCAGAATGAAGAAGCGAGCGTCGGGGGAAGGGCGTACGGATGGCGCAGGCACGGCGGTCGATGCAGGAGCTGATCGGTCGGCGCAGGCGGGCCGGTTTCGTCGGGCGCGGTGATGAACGGGCCGCCTTCCGGCAGAACTTGGACCTTCCGCCCGAGGATGAACGCCACCGTTTCCTCTTCCACATCCACGGCAACGCCGGTGTCGGAAAGACGTTCCTGGTCCGGGAGCTGGAACAGATCGCCCGGGAGCGGGGCGCGCTCACGGCGTACGTGGACGAGAGCGTGGGGAGCGTGCCGGAGGCGATGGCGGCGATGAGCCGCGAATTCGCCGGGCAGGGCCATGCGTTGAAGAAGTTCGACCGCGCGCTGGCCGCCTACCGGGAGCGGCGCCACGAGGCCGAGGCGGTGGTGGCGGGGCTGGAGCCGGAGGGCTCTTCACCGGCGACGGCCACCGCCGTACGGGCCGGACTCGCGGGCCTGGGCCTGATACCGGGCGCCGGACCGTTCGTGGGCGCGGTCGACCCGGCTCAACTCGCCCAGTACGCGGACAGATTGAGACGAGGCCTCAGCGCCCGCTTCGCCAGCCAGGACGACGTGCAACTCGTGCTGTCACCGGAACAGGTGCTGACCCCCAAGCTGCTGGACGAACTGGCGGACCTGGCGACCGCCCTGCCATGGATCGTCCTCTTCTTCGACACCTACGAGCGGATCGGGCCCTTCGTGGACACCTGGCTCTACGAGGCGATGACGAGCGACCGGCACGGCGCACTGCCCGCCAACGTGGTCGTGGTGACCGCCGGCCAGCGCCCCTTCGACACCGCCCGCTGGGCCGGCTTCGCGGATTTCATGACGGACGTACCGCTGAGTCCGTTCACGGAGGCGGAGGCGCGGGGCCTGCTGGCGGACCGGGGAGTGGTGGCCGAGCCGGTCGTCGCGGAGGTACTGCGCCTGACGGGCGGGCTCCCCCTGCTGGTGTCCACCCTGGCCGAACAGCGCCCCGCCGACCCGGACGACATCGGCGACCCCAGCGCCACGGCCGTCGAGCGCTTCCTGAAGTGGGAGCCGGATCCGGTCCGGCGGGGCGTGGCACTGGCCTGTGCGCTGCCCCGGAGACTGGACGCCGACATCTTCCGGGCGGCGGTGGAGCGACCGGAGGCCGAGACCGAGGCCCTGTACGACTGGCTGCGGGGCTTGCCGTTCGTCAGCGAGCGCGGCGATCGGGCGCAGTACCACGACGTCGTACGCGCCTCGATGCTCCGCCTGCAGCGCCGGCGGTCGCCGCGGGGCTGGGCACAGCGGCAGCGGCGGCTGGCGGAGGAGTTCGGCCGGTGGCGGGAGGAGACGGCGGCGGGACGGCCCGTCAATGACCTGTGGGCGGACGCGCAGTGGCGGGAACTGAGGCTGGCGGAGGCGTATCACATGCTGTGCGCGGTACCGGCCCGGGAGGCACTGCCCTTGGTGCTGGACGACATGCCCGGCGCCTGCAAGGAGGGCGAGGTGGTGGCCCGCCGGTGGGCGCAGACCCTGGTGGAGGCGGGCGAGGACGCGGACGACGAAACCGTACGCGCCTGGGGACGCGACCTGCTCGGCGCGCTGGGGGAGGGGATCTTCGAGGCGCTCGGCCTGCTCCTGGGCCGGGGCGGTCTCGACATATCGGCACAGGTGCTCGCGCGGGTGCTGCGGGCCCGGGAGCTGAGGCAGCGCTCCGACTACGAGAGCGCCGTCGCCGAGTGCGAACGGGCCATGGCGGTCGACGCGGACAGCTGGCAAGCGTACTACTGGCGGGCGTTGGTCCGCGTCGACCTCGGCGAGCACGAGTCCGCGGTCGCGGACCTGGACCGCGCCGAGGAACTCTCGCCGGACAACCCCAGGGTCCTCTACGCGCGCGGCGAGTACCGACGCGAGCAGGGCCGCTACGACGCGGCGCTCGGCGACCTGGACCGTGCCGTGGCCCTGCAGCCGGGCTACGGCGGGGCGTGGGCGTCCCGAGGCGTCACGCGGTACGCGCTGGGCCGCCTCGACCAAGCGCTCTCCGACCTGGACCGGGCCCTGGACATCGATCCCGACGACGTATGGGCCCTGGCGAGCAGGTCCCGGGTGTGGCGCGACCGGGGCGAACACGACCGGCAGCTCGCGGATCTGGACCGCGCGCTGCAACTCGTTCCGGACTCGCCCTGGATCGCCTGCGTGCGGGGCGACGCGCTCAGGAACGCGGGCCGCGACGAGGAGGCACTCGCCGAGTACGACCGCGCCCTGCGCGCCAACCCCGACTACGCCTCCGCCCACGCCAGCCGAGGCGCCTCCCTGGCCAACCTGGGCCGCCACCGCGAGGCACTCGTGGCACTGGACCGCGCGCTGGAACTCGTCCCGGACTATCCGTGGGCCATGGACCGCCACACGGAGGTGTTCACGGTGCTCAACTCTCCACGGCGAACGTGAGGAACTCCGTCCAGGTGGCGCCGGTAACGGCGAGTCGGGCGCCGTCCTTGTCCTTGGAGTCGCGGATGTGGATGGTGGTGGGGGTTATGGCTACTTCGACGCATTCAGGACCGTCGTTGCCGCTGTAGGTGCTCTTGAACCACTCCAGGGCAGTCATGTCTTCCACTCCAGTACTTTCTCGATGAAGGCCAGTGACTCCCGGGGCGCGAGCGCCTGGGCCCGGACCATTCCATGGCGCATCTCCATGATCTGGGCTTCCCAGGGATCACTGATCACCCGGCTGTACGGCTGGCCTTCAGTGTGTCCCGCGACCCGCAGAGGCGCCCGCCTCGCCCACCTCCTCACGGAGCGCCATCTGGCCGACCGGGGTGTGCCGTTCGAGGAGGCGGTGCAGGTGGTGGCGGAGCTGGCCGCCGACGCAGTGCTGCACGGCCGGGTCAGGGGAAGGGACTTCCGGCTCGGTCTGAAGCTGCGCGACGACGGCACGCTCCGTATCGAGGTGACCGACGCCCTGGGCGACCGGATCCCGTGCGCCCAGGACCCGGCCGCTCAGGACTCGGAGACCGGCCGGGGACTACTGATCGTCGCGGCCCACGCCCACCGCTGGGGCGTGGACTTGACCCCCGCCAACACCAAGACGATCTGGGCAGAACTCACACCGGGACGCGGCGGGGCGGGACCCGGTGGCTCCCGACGCAAAAGACCAAAGAACCGGGGAAAGAACCGAACCCACCCCCACCGCCCCCGTCGATCACTCGCCGGAGTGAATATGCCCAACGCAGCTGGCGTGGCGGGACAGTTGTGGTGCAACGTCGGCGAAGGCAACCCCCAGACATGCATCGGCCCTCGCCGGGACTGGCATCCCAGTGCGAGGGCCTGATCACCGAGGAAGAGAAGCTTCCCTGTGACTGACGAGCAGCCTAGCGCGCCCCCGCGTGCCAAGACCCGGCATTCCCACTCCGGTGTCACCCATGTGAAGGAACCTCTCGAGCGCAACTTCACCGTGATCAGCAACGAACTGCTCCAGCACCCGGAGTTGTCCACGCTGGCGAAGGGCATCGGGAGCTACATCCAGTCGCTGCCCGAGGGCACCCCGGTCGGCATCAAGGCGCTGGCGGAGGCGTTGCCCGAGGGAGAGATCAGGATCGCCTCCGCCCTGCGTGAGCTGGAGAAGTACGGGTTCTACGCCCGCCCGAAGGAGCGTCTTCCATCGGGCCGGGTGGTGACCCGTTCGATCTCGTACAACCGGCCGCGTCTCGCAGTGGCCGAAGCCGCCCGAGGCCCCGAGCCGGCCGATGCCCCGCCGAAGGCTCCCGCTCCGCCGAAGGCTCCCGCTCCGCCCCGCAAGACCGCCGACCTGCTCGCGGGGCTTCGCGCGTCCGACTCCCGTCTGCTCCTCACCGAGCGGGACGTACAGCGCCTGGCAGCAGCTGTCGCGAAGTGGCTGGAGCGCGGCGTGCCGCCCACAGCCGTCGTACGTACGCTCACCGCCGGGCTGCCTCAGGGGTCGATCAAGCACCCGGCGGCCTTCCTGCAACACCGCCTCACCACCCAACTGCCGCCGCACCTTCCGGCCGCCCCACCCCGCACCACACACCACCGCCCATCCCCACTCCAGACCTGCGACGGCTGCGACCGCGCCTTCCGGGCACCTCACCCGGGCCGATGCCGCGATTGCCGTGTGTCATCCACGGCGGCTGCCTGAGCGCCGAGTGCGTCACGCGAGGGCTGACCCCTCCCTGACCTCCTTTCAGCGATCCACCGCCTCCCCCGTCACCACCGGCCGCACCCTGCCCAGCATCAGCTCCAGGAACTGGTCCGGGTGCCGGAACGAGGCGAAGTGGCTGGCCCCCTTGATGAGGGCGAAGTCCTTCACCGGGGCCGTGACGTCCTCGAAGAAGCGGCGGGCCGGCTCCGGTGGGGTCAGGACGTCGCTGTCGCCCTGGAAGAGGAAGAAGGGGAGGCGGAAGGTGGTGCCCTCGGCTCGTTCGTCGATCGTCATCGCCTGCGGGCCCAGCTGCTCGGAGAAGTTCATGCCCTTCAGGTACGAGCGCACTCCGCGCAGGGTGTGGAGCGGGGAGAACCAGAGTGAGCGGATCACCACCGTCTTCATCGTGTCGTAGGTGAGCGGATCGGTGGTCACCACCGTCTTCGCGTACTGCGACCACTGCTCGGCGCTCCAGGCCGCCCGGTCCGGGCCCATGGCCGCCACGTTCGCCCGCTCCTTCTTCTTTCCCGCCTTCTCCAGCCGGGCCAGCAGCGCCTCGTAGGACGAGGTGTCGCGGCCGCCGCCGATGACGTTCTGGTCGGTGCCGACGTAGGCCGAGTACAGCTCGGGGTGGTTGCGGGCCAGGCGCAGGCCGGTGACCGTGCCGAAGCTGTTGGCGACGAGGAGGAGCCGGGGGACGCCCAGGCGGGCGCGGACGTACTCCGTCACCTCGAGGGCGTCGGCGTAGAGGCGGTCGAGCGTCATCTCGCCCTGGCCGGACGGGCCGCCCGCCGCGAACGTCCGGCCCGCACCCCGCATGTCCCAGCGGACGATCGTGAAGTGCCGCTCCCAGGCGCGGGTCCTCGGGATGTAGATCAGGTTGGAGGCGCCGGGGCCGCCGTGGATCTCCAGGATGACGGGGTTCGACAGATCATCGCCGCGGATGGAGATCCACTGGTCGATGCCGCCGATGCGGACGTACGACCCCTCGTCGATGCCGTTCGGTGCGGTGATGCGCAGCTTCTTCGCGAGCGATGCGCGCTTGAGGGCCCGATAGGTGAGCAGCATGAGTGTTCCCCCTAAACTGTTTATGTCATCAGCAGTTGTGTTTACGGTATATACAGTTGGCGGGCGGAGTCAACGGGCTTCGCCGGAGTCGAAGAGGAGGAACCGCATGGCCGCCCGGGGCAAGGAGCAGGACAAAGCGCGTGACCCGCGGGCGAGCCTCGCGCTGCTGTGGGGTGAACAGGGGCAGCCCACCCGCGGGCCCAAGCCGAAACTGTCCCCGCAGCAGATCGCCGCGGCCGCCGTCGAACTGGCCGACGGCGAAGGCCTGGACGCCGTTTCCATGAGCAAGGTGGCCGGCGGATTCGGGGTGTCCGCCATGGCGCTGTACCGGTACGTCCCGGGGAAGAGTGAACTCGTCGAGTTGATGGTGGAGGCCGTGCTTGCCGAGGGCCCGGATCTGTCGGGCGTACCGGGCGGGGACTGGCGGGCGGGGGTGGAGGAATGGACGCGGCAGTGCGCGCGGGTCTACGCCGCCCATCCCTGGCTGCTCGCCGCCACCGCGATGCGCCGCCAGGTCATGGGGCCGCAGCAGCTGCGCTGGCTGGATGCGGCGCTCGCCGCCCTGGAGCCGACCGGCCTCGGCGCCGCCCGGCGCCACCAGGTCTTCCTGCTCCTCGTCGGTCTCGTCCGCAACCTCGCCCAGCAGATGTCCGACCACGACGAGGAGCGGGACCGGGAGTGGAACCGCCTCACCGGCGAACTGCTCGCCCGGCACGCGGACCGCTTCCCGGCGCTCACCAAGGCGATCGCCGAGGGCGCCTTCGAGCCGGCCGGCATCGATCCGCTCGACTTCGGCCTCGGCCGGATCCTGGACGGAGTCGAAGCGCTCATGGCTGCGCCGGAATGACCCCGCCGACGCCGTACCGAACGGCAGGTTCGGCGTCAGGGGCAGGGGCTTCCGGCTCGGTCTGACGCCGGTTCTCGCTGCCCGCGGAGAGATGGGAACAAGTTTTCTACAAGTGGCCCCATGCTTTACCTGACGCTCCGTAGGATGCGCTCACCGCACGGTTCCGGCCAGTCACAGGCGTGCGGGGAAGTTTCATGCGCACGACGGGGGTTGGGTGGCGTGAACAGTCTGTTCATCGTCGGTATGGGCTTCGGAACCGCAGGGGTTCGGGCCACGAGGTCCTGACCGCCATCGGCGGTCGGGCCGCCTGGTCCCTGTCGACATCAGCGAGCGGCTGCGGCGCGGACGCGCCGTGGTTGCCGGTGTCCTCTTCCCGTTCCGAAGGAGAAGCATGAGGCCCACTCGGGTAACTGCAGGCTCTCGTACACGGAAAGTCCTGATCGTCGCAAGCTCGATGGTGGTGGCGGCTGCCGCCTACGTGGCGACGCCCGCGAACGCCGCACCGGTGGCCCGTTCCGCGCCGGCCAAGGGATGCAGAACCCTCAGCCCCGCGCAGACTCGTCTGGTCGGGGCCGACGGGAAGACCGTGTCGCCGTCGGCCGCGGCAGTCGTCCGCGCCGCGGCGGGGAAGGAGTTGACGTACCGTCTGCCGGGCGGTGCGACCATGACGACGACCGTCCCGCCCCAGGGTTTCCGGCCGCAGACAGCGGCTCCCGCGACGGCACGGGCGTTCGGCTTCGACGCCCCGGACAGCCCGAAGGCGCTGACGGCGTGGCGGGCGAAGTACAAGGGATACCGCGAGACAGTCCCCTCGGTGCCGTGCCTGGGTTCGTCCCCCTTGTCGTCACCGCGCTTCGCCGTCTACAGCGGCAACTGGGGCGGCTACATGGCCACCGGCCACTCCAACTACAACGAGGTCTACGACGACCAGAACATCCCCACCTACTACGGGAATTGCGGGGCCACGAACAGCACGCTGGCGGCCCCGTGGATCGGCCTCGGCGGTTACCACTCCGGCAGGCTGATCCAGCAGGGCTTCGCCTCGGGCTCATCGGTGGGCGGCACCCTCCAGGGCGCGTCGCTGTGGTACGAGTACCTCAACCCGCAGCACCCGAACCCGCCCGTCTACATCGGGCACACGACGAAGACCGGTCACGTCATCTCGCAGTACATGACCTACAGCTCCGGAAAGGTCGGGTTCCACTGGTACGACCGGACCGCCGGCTCCGGCTGGTCACCCGTCAACGTGTCCGGTCTGTCGGGCTACTACGACGGGACGACCGCGGACTACATCAACGAGCGCGTGTACGGCGTCAAGCTGCGTAAGTTCAGCCGGCAGACGTTCAGCGCCACCGGTGCCCGGTACGGCAGCACCTTCAAGGACCTCTTCAACTTGCCGAACACCGAGGTGCGGCTGACGAGCAACGGCTCCTCGTCCGGTGCCGCCCTGTTCACCGACACCCGCTCCAGCGCCAGCGCGTTCTACCAGACCTGGAAGCGCTGCTCGTAGCACCGGGCCTGGAGGCGCTGCTCGTAGCACCGGGCCTGGCGCCGCCCCGCGGGCGAGGGCGGCGGGCCCGGGCCGGCAAAACGCGCGGG